>JAZURU010000164.1:0-4461 GCA_045606365.1 Candidatus Scatosoma sp.
TTTTGAAAGGTCAAAATTGGTTGATTTTTCTTATATTCGATTATAATATACTATATAAGGAAAGACGATTATGGCGAAAAAATTGACTGAGCGCAAGAAAAAATGGATAGAAAAAACGGTGGACAACGACCGCAGGTATAAGGCGATTGTCTATAACCGTGCCATCGCCTGCATCTTTTTCGTATTGTTGCAGCTGGCGGTGACGATAGCACTATTATTGCTGACGGAGTTCGGTTGGATTTGGCAGCTGGTGGTGGGAATCATCTGTGTGCTGGCGGTTATTTACCTGGCGGGCAAAGAGCAGCGGCGACCCACCCGTACCTTGTGGATCATTTTGCTGTTGGCAGCGCCGTTCGTGGGCGTACCGCTGTATCTTTTGTATGGGGACGGCAAGCCTGCGGCTTTGATGCAGCGCAGGTATAAACAGGGGCAACAGGCTTTGGCGGGCTACACTTCGCCGTTTATTGCCGAAACGGGCAGGGCGGGCGCGATGTCTAAGCTCTTACACAAAATGGGCTATCCCAGCTTTGCCGACGGCGAAATCACCTATTATCCGACGGGTAGGCAGCTGTTTGCGGCGATGAAGGAAAGCCTTGAACGCGCGGAAAAATTCGTACTGATGGAATATTTTATCCTCGCAGGCGGAAAGATGTGGAACGAGCTGTTAAAGCTATTGCTGCAAAAAGCGGAGGCGGGTGTTTCTATCAAGATTATTTACGACGATTTTGGCTCCCTCTTTGCGTTGCCGCCGAGGTACGCGCGGTATTTGGAGAGCCTGCATAAAAATATCGAGTGCCTTGCTTTTAATAAAGTATATCCCATTTTTACCGCTCGTTATAACCACCGTGACCATAGAAAAATTTTTATTGTGGACGGAAAAGAGGGATTTACGGGTGGCGTGAATATCGCAGACGAGTATATCGACGAAAAAAAGCGCTTTGGCTATTGGAAGGATACGGGCATAAAAGTGCGAGGCGGGGCGGTGCAGTCCTTGACCAAGACCTTTTTGGAAACGTGGTTGGCTTTTAAGGATTCCAAGTTGGACGTCGCCTCCTATCTTCAAATCCAGCCGACGGAGGAAAGCGGAGTGCTGATTGCGCCCTGCGCCGATTCGCCGTTGGACGGCGTACAGGTGTGTGAGGCAGTGTATTTGGAAATGATCCAGCGCGCGGAAGAGTATCTGTATATCGCCACTCCGTATTTGGTGCTGGACGAGTTGCTTCGTTCGGCGCTCTGCGCGGCGGCGGTGAGAGGGGTGGACGTGCGGATCATTACGCCTGGGATTCCCGATAAGAAAGCGGTGTACCGTTTGACCCGTGCAAATTATGAGGGGCTGTTGCGTTCGGGGGTGAAAATCTACGAATACACCCCGGGGTTTTTACACGCAAAAATGACCCTTTCCGACGGCTATGCGGTGGTGGGTACGACGAATTACGATTACCGCAGCCTATACCTGCATTTTGAAAATATGGTGTATTTCCGTGACGCAAAGGCGGTAGACGACGTGAAAGAGGATTTCGAGCAGATGTTTTTGACATCGAAGGAGCGCACGCTGTCGAACACCAAACGCAACGTATTTGGAAAAATTTTTGATACGATTTTGAGGATATTTGAACCGCTTTTATAAAAAACGGCGCATGGAAGGGCTTGACGCGCAAGCTCTTTTTATTTTTATAAAAATAAAAGTTTTGTGAAAAAAGCTGGGAAAGGTCGGCGCATTGCTTGACAATCTTTTTTCGCAGGATTATAATGAAACTTGATAAAAAAGTACTAAGAAAGAGGAGAGAATATGGTAAAAACGTTGCTAAAAAGCGTTCGTCAGTACAAAAAGCCTGCTGTCATCACCCCCATTTTTATGGTAATTGAGGCGCTGTGTGAATGCTTGATTCCCTTTTTTATGGCGCAGCTGATCACCGCGATCAAGCCCGAACCGGGGCAGCCTGCGTTGGAGGCGAACGAGGCGATGCAGGTGGTGCTGAAATACGGGATCATACTGATCGTTTTGGCGGCAGTGTCGCTGACCAGCGGTGTTTTGGCGGGGCGGTTTGCCGCCACGGCAAGCTGCGGCTTTGCCAAAAATTTACGCCATGACCTGTTCAACAAGGTGCAGCGCTTTTCGTTTGCGAACGTCGATCGGTTTTCCACGTCTTCGTTGGTGACCAGATTGACCACCGACGTGACGAACGTACAGCAAGCCTTTCAGATGTGTTTGCGCATCGTCATTCGCGTGCCGCTGCAATTCGTCTTCGCCATCATCATGAGCTTTACAATCAATCCCAAGCTGGCGTGGATCTTTGTGGTGATCGTACCCTTCTTGGGGGCGATAATCATTATGATCATGCGGTTTGTGATGCCCTTCTTCAGACGGATCTTTAAAAAGTACGACGCGCTGAACGAATCAGTGCAGGAAAACGTGGGCGGCATCCGCGTGGTGAAGGCGTTTGTCAGAGAAGAGCATGAAACGGAAAAATTCAAAAAAGCAGCGGGGCAGGTACGCGACGATTTTATGCGCGCGGAAAAGGTGATCGCCCTCAACGGCCCGATCATGACGCTGTTTATCAACTTTGCATCCATTCTGATTTCCGCCTTTGCGGCGTATGCGATTATCGACCCGAATTTCTGGGCGGCGTATCCCGGCTTTGGCGAAGGGCAGCTGTCGGCGCTGATTTCCTACGGTATTCAGATGCTGTCCTGCCTGATGATGTTTTCGATGATCTTCGTGATGCTGTCCATGTCCATCGAGGGCGGCAGACGTATCGCGGAGGTGCTGCAATGCGAATCGGACATCGTCAGCCCCGAAAATGCGGTGAAGGAGGTTAAGGACGGCTCGATCCGCTTTGAGGACGTGCGCTTTAAGTACTCGGCTACTGCAAACAAATACGCCTTGGACGATATCGATCTTACCATTTGTTCGGGCGAAACGGTGGGGATTTTGGGGGGCACGGGCTCTTCGAAAACCACGCTGATTCAGCTGATTCCACGTCTGTACGACGCGACGGAGGGCGCGGTGTACGTAGGCGGTGTAAACGTCAAGGAGTACGATTTGGACGTTCTTCGAAAAGAGGTTGCGGTGGTGCTGCAAAAGAACGTGCTTTTTTCAGGTACGATCAAGGAGAACCTGCGCTGGGGGAACCCTGAGGCGACTGACGAGGAGCTGGTGCGGGTATGCAAGCTGGCGCAGGCGCACGAATTTATTTCCGCTTTTCCCGACGGCTACGATACCTATATCGAGCAGGGCGGCACGAACGTTTCGGGCGGACAAAAGCAGCGGCTTTGCATCGCAAGGGCGATTTTACGGAAGCCGAAAATTCTCATTTTGGACGATAGCACCTCGGCGGTGGATACCAAGACGGACGCGCTCATTCGAATGGCGTTCGCAGAGGAGATCCCGAATACCACGAAAATCATCATCGCGCAGCGTGTTGCCTCCGTCGAGCATGCCGACAAGATTTTGGTGTTAGACGGCGGCAAGATTTTGGAAATGGGCAATCACGAACAGCTGATGCAAAAGGGCGGCGTATACAAGGAAATTTACGACGCGCAGACGAAGGGCAAGGGCGGAAACGGCAACGCCCCCGAAGATGAAAAAGGGGGTGAGGCATAATGGCAGCGGAAACGACAAGAAAACCCACGATGCCCAAAGGGCCTATGCGCGGTAGAGGTATGCGCGTTCCCAAAGGCGCAATTAAAAAAGGTACGTTTGGGCGGCTAATGAAGATGCTGTTCAAATATTATCGCTGGCGGATGCTGCTGGTGTTCTTCTGCTTGATTTTCAGCGCGGCGGGCAGCTTGGTTTCCTCGGTGTATATGCAACAGGTCGTCGACAGCGTGATCACCCCTGCCTTAGAGGCAGGTGGCATGACGGACGCCATTTCTAAGACGTTGATCGGCTTGATCGTCATGATGGTGACGGTGTATTCGCTGGTGATTATCTCTTCCTTCCTCTATTCTAGGATTATGGCGGTGGTCACGCAAGGCATGCTGTATCACATCCGCGAAGAGATGTTTGCAAAGATGCAAAAGCTGCCCATCAAGTATTTTGATACCCACGCGCACGGCGATATCATGAGTAATTATACCAACGATACCGACGCGGTGCGCCAAATCATCGGGCAGAGCATGCCCAACCTCTTTAGCAACACCTTAACGCTGGTGCTTTCGGTGTCCATGATGCTGACGTACAGCTTTTGGCTGTCGTTGGTGGTGCTGGTCAGCACGGTGGTGATGAGCTTTGTGGTGAAAAAGATTGGCGGTGGCAGCGCGAAATATATGGTGGCGCAGCAGACCTCGCTTGCCGTGGAAGAGGGCTTTGTCGAGGAGATGATGAAAGGGCAAAAGGTGGTTAAGGTGTTCACGCACGAAAACCAAGCCAAAGCCGACTTTGACGTCTATAACGATAAATTATACGAGAGTGCGAAAAACGCCCACGTATACGGTAACATTTTAGGGCCTATCTTGGGG
>JAZURU010000165.1:0-12909 GCA_045606365.1 Candidatus Scatosoma sp.
CGTTTTCAAAATAAACATCCACTCCCATTTTCTTTAACTTTCGTATATCTTCTAAAAAATCAAGAGTATTTCTTGCAAACCGACTAATAGACTTTGTATAAATAATATCTATCTTTTTCTTTTTACAGTCTTTTAACAGTTTCCCGAACTGCACTCTATCCTTCTTTTTTAATCCGCTTGCAGTATCCGCATAAATACCAACGAAGATAAAATCTTCATTAGATTCGATTAAATTTTTATAATATTGCTTTTGAGCTTCCAAACTATACAGTTGAATTTCTTTTTTGGTACTTACTCGACAATATGCGGCAACTCTTTTCTTCATTTGCTTCTCTAAAAAATAAAATTATAATGTACCGTAAAAAGTAACATTATAATTTTAACATATTATTTTATTTTTGTCTATTAAACGAACAAACCTGTGCTTTATTTAGCACAGGTTTGTATACTTATCGTGGAGCAGGCGACGAGAGTCGAACTCGCCAGAAGCAGCTTGGGAAGCTGCCGCCATACCGCTAGGCGACGCCTGCAATGGGAAAGTGTTATCATTATAGCCTTTTTTTGGCAAAATGTCAACACTTTTCCCCCTCTCTTTTTATACTTTTTCGTTTTTTTGGCAAGTTGGGCAGACCCCAACAAATTCTACGCTGTAGCCCTCCACCGTAAAACCTTCCCCTTCCTTGGTCGTCACCTTAGGCAATCTGCCCTTCCAAGGCAATTCTACGTCCGCTACCTTTCCACACAGCCTGCAATGCACGTGGTAATGCCGCATCGTGTTGAAATCGTACCGCACGTCGCTGCCCGCCATGCGAAGCTCTAACGCCTTGCCACTCTCCGCAAATCCTGACAATACACGGAACACCGTCGCCCGTGAGATCGTCGGATTCGTTTCCTGCAACGAGGTATATACCTCCGTCGCCGTTGGATGATCCAGCATACACATGGCGTCGTAAATCACCGTTTTTTGCTTGGTCTGTCGCTCTTGCATCGCCACACCTCCTAATTAGTACTCAATCTTAATACATAATCATTATAGCATAGCTTTTTTTATTCGTCAAGAGTTTTTTTAAAATTTTTTACATATCCTTGGAGTTGACAATAAACAGCTCCCGTCCGTCCTCGGCGTCCAGATACACAAAGTACGTTTCTCCACCATAGGAACAGAAAAATTCGTAAGCGGTCATTTCCTGCCCCTTATGCTGGAACAGCACCAAGCGGGATGCCTCCACCGTCAGCTTATCACTGAGCCGATCCCGCGCCTCCTGCATACTGATTTTTGCATTCAACTCGTACCTGCCCCTATGATTTTTCAAATATTTGCTGGCGTTAAAGCCGCTGACCAGCCCCCGTTCTTCGCAGACCTTTACCACGATTTCATCAGGATAATAGGTGCAGCCGTCTGCGTAATAGACAAAGGTAAAATCTGCATTGGTGCCGCTTTCGTCCACGCTGACGGGGATCATATCGGTATACCCCAGCTTTTCTATAAACGCCCAAGCAGTATTCTTTGCCGTTTCCACGTCATAGACGTGGCGGCTACATTCCTCGTAATAATCAAAGTAGATCAACGCCCCGTCGTCCTGCGAAATTTGAGCAAACATTTCCACCCCGTCCTCGGTGGTCATTTCAAAGTTATACGCTTTTTGTCCAAGTCCCAGCGTTTCCCCTGCATACAGCGTTTGCGCAACGTTATAATCAGCAAAATAATATTTGCACAGCTCCTCTGCTTTCTTCGAGGGAATCCCTGCGCGCTCCTGCATTTCCGCCTTGCTTGGTAAGGGCATCACGCCGTGTTCTTCCTTGGGCTTTCTCGGCTGAATCGGAAACTTGGGCGCAGCCTCGTTTTCCACCTTTTCCAACGCCTCGGTGATGCGGCTATCCTTGCCCTTCATCATGCCCATCACGTCTTTTTCCTCTAAGGTTGCGGCAAGCTCGTCCAGCACCAAGCGGATCTTATGCTGCGCCTCGTACAGCGTTTCAATATGCTTTTTATCCCCTTCGCCGAGCCTTTCCCCGCGCGCCAGCTTATCCAAAAGCCGTTCGCAAGTGTCTGACATTCCATTGAAAAAGCTCATCGTATTTTTGTCGCTTTGCGCATCGTAGGGCAGCTTTTCCAAATCCGCCTCGACCATTCTGCTCTGCACCAAAACGTCGGTCAGCAGCTCCATTTGCTTGGTCGGGCTTTCGGAAATCCGCAGCGCGCCCAAATCGTCGTCTACCTGCTCGGTGATGTGGATCACCTCGTACACGATCCCCCTTTGCGCCGCAGCGTTAGCGGCATTATCACGGCTCATGTTGATTGCCCCGACCGTCAAAACCGCCGTCAAAATCAGCGATACTGCGCCCAGAGAAACCACCGCCGCAATCCAACCGCCCAAGCCGTCGCCCCGCTTTTTCCCGTTGCCGCCGTTGCCGCTGTCGTTTCCCTGTCGGCGCCGTTCTTCCTTTTCTTCCAGCTCACGCAAAGCCGCCTTATAACGGTTTTTGCGTTCCGCTTTTTCCTGCGCTCGTTCGCGCGCCTCTTGTACGCGGCGTTCCGCCGCCGAACGCTCTTGCGCCGCCTCCCGTTCGATGCGCTCTACCTTTTCCGCGCCCGAGGATACGTTTCTTCCCAAATCCTTTTCGTCCATTTTTTCACCCCCTTATATCGCAAATACGTGTCTGCCGATCACGGTAATCGTCTGCCTGTCAAAGATCCAAGAGCTGGTTGCCACAGCAGGATTGTAATAATACAGCGCCCCGCCCGACGGATCCCAACCGTTGATGGCGTCACGCGCCGCTTTCATGGCGGTATCGTTGGGGGTCAAGTTAATCTGCCCGTCGCTGACCGCGGTAAACGCGTGCTTTTGGTACACCACGCCCGCCACCGTATTGGGGAACTGCGGGCTGCGAATACGGTTCATAATTACGGCGCCAATGGCAACCTGCCCGACGTACGGTTCCCCTCTACCCTCGGCGTAGATGGTACGCGCCAGCAGATACACGTCCGATTCAGAAAAGCCGTTCGTGCCCGTCTGCGAGGGAACAGAGTTCTGCAAAGCGTTATATGCGTCGTTCATTCCCAAAGCCTTATAGGTAGCCTTTCCCACAACGCCGTCCGCCGTCAAGCCGTTCTTTTTCTGAAAGGAAATCACCGCGCTACGCGTACCCGTACCGAACACGCCGTCCACGCTGCCCGTATAATATCCCCATTGCTTTAAGCGGCGCTGCACCTCTTTGACGTCGCTCCCGCGCGAACCTTGGCGCAAAACCGCCGCCTCGACCACCACTTCTTCCGCGGCAGGTCGATCGTTCAGGTTTGTCGTAGGCTTGCTTTCACCGAGCAACGCTGCGGGCAAAGCCGCCACCACCGCAATCGCCGCAAACGCGCAGGCGGCAACAATCTTCACTTTTTTCTTCATTCCATTTCCCTCCTATGTACCGCCTATCCTTTTATCCATCTATTTCCTATCTGCCCGCTTGCCAGCTTGCAATGATTTCGGCAATCTTGCTTTTATAACGAATGGGCATGCCCGCTTGTCCCGCAAAACAGAGGGGAGGATAGATCACGCACCACCAATTTTTACCCTCAGCCTTTCCCAGCTCGACGATCAGCGCCAAATATTCCCCTGCAGGCAACGTATATTCGCCATAAACACGCACGGGAAAATACTCCCTTCGAACGCTTGCTTTCGCCGCATAGGCAAAGCCTTTTTCTTCCAGCACCGAGGTCGCCAGCAACGAAAGCTCTTCCTCCAGCCTCTTTAATCGCGCCGCCGCCTCATCAAAGCTTTCACATTCGGCAACCGTCGGCGTCAAAGCCTGCACCACGGCGTCCCGCACCGCATATTTCACTGCCTGCGCGCCCTGCTCATCGCTGTCCGCGCGGATGTGAATACGAATGTATTCATCGCATACCTGCCCCGTTGTTTTTGTGAAAACCAGACCAATTGCCGTCAAAGTTATTATGCAGGAAAGTAAAAGAATTATACCTGTTTTTCGCATAAAAAATAACCTCCGTGTTTGTTTACACAAAGGTTATTGACACAATTTATTTTATTTATACCGTTATCAAAACAATATAATCCGAACCAACCCAAAAGCCATCTTTTGAGTGCGTAGTAATTTTAAAGCAAGAAAATTTTTGTCCTTCTACAAGGCGAAAGCCGCGGGTAAACCAGAGGATTTATCAAAGATTTCCATGAAGCAGCAGGCAAAATTTACCGCTAAAAATCTTGATTTGGATGATATTGTTTTGGTAAATCACAGAAGATCCGCCCACGCATGATCGTGCAGCTCGCCCTCTTCCTGTAAGCCCTGAAAATCGGTTTGCCGCAACGCCTCGTACACCGCGATCGCCGCGGAGTTGCTAAGGTTCAGCGAACGCGCCCGCGCGTCCATCGGGATGCGTAAGCAGGTTCCCTCGTTTTGCATCAGCAGCTCCTCCGGCAAGCCCTTCGTCTCTTTACCGAACACCAAAAAATCCCCATCGCGAAAAGCTACGTCCGAATGGCGGTGGCGGGCTTTGGTCGTAAAATAGAAAAATCGGGCGTTAGGAAACTTTGCTTTTACCTCGTCAAAGCTATCGTAATACGAAATGTTTACCAAATTCCAATAATCCAGCCCCGCGCGTTTTAAATACTTATCGGAAACCTCAAATCCTAAAGGGCGCACCATATGCAGCTCCGTACCCGTTGCCGCGCACGTACGTGCGATATTGCCTGCATTTTGTGGAATTTCTGGCTCGACCAAAACAATATGAAACATCTTCACACCTCGATTTTTCTTCTTTATTATTGTACACTGCCACCCCTTTAAAAGCAAGCGTTTTGGCACACTTTTCCAAAGAAATTCCGAATAAAATCCCCTGTACGGAACAAACTGAAATCGAAGGCAAATCGCTTTCAAAAGGAGAAAAAAACATGAACGAAAAGAAAATGAACAATCAAAACAAAGCAAAGACCAGCAACAAGACGAACGCTTGCGGTGGCAAGTGCAAGAACAAGATCAGCCGTGAAGAAAACTGCAAATAAGCGTCGCTTTCAACGCGTACCTGCCCCCACAAAAGTGGCTTTACAGCTGGTGGGCGATACCTCCGAAACGGATGTAAACGGCAGCTATACCGGTGTACCGAAGGACAAGAATGAACGGCCTGTGCAGGACGCAGACGACCTTTAACGGCAATAAAAAAAGAAAGGACAAACCAAGCTTTTGCCCTTTCTTTTTTGTTTGTTGGTAGTGTTTAGAAATCGTCGTCATCGTCGTCATCGTCGTCATCATCCAACGATTCGTCGTAATCGTCCGCGGAAACCTCTTCCCATTCCTCGTCCTGATATTCTTCCTCTGCCTCGTCCTCTTCTTCCTCGACGTCAAATTCAGCGTCATCTATTTCAATGCCCAAATCCTCAGCGTCGTCATCGTCGAGATAGCTACGCCACGTATCGTCCTCTTTTTCGCTATCCTCTACGTCTACGTCGTCCTCGTATTCGTTCTTACGCGCGCATTCTTCGCACATTTTTTCGCCCAATTTTACATAAACCTCACCGCAGAGAGGGCAAAGCTCCATTTCTTCCGCAGCCTCTTCCTCCAGCTCTTCCACGTAAGAAGTATCGCCTGCAAGCTCTTTCTCGCACACCTCGCAATACTCTCTTTCATCGGCATCAATAAAATTTAATTCACATCTAGGGCAAACAATATATCTCGCCATATTTTCCTTTCTCCCTTATATCAAACCGTCGTATTTCGGTTTGGATTTTGCTATATTATATTAGTATTTACGAAATTTGTAAACTGTTTTTTATAGGGTTTTCAAGATTTTTTTAATTTTTTATAGAAATTTCAAGAAAAAGACCGTTCTTTGGATTCAGAACGGCCTTTTGTGCTGTTTATTCGGTTTTTTCTTCCGTTTCCGCAGCCTCTTCCGTTGCGGTTTCCACCGCCTCTTCTTCCTGTGCTGCTACGGTTTCTTCTGCGGCTTCTGCTGCGGGTGCGTCCGTATCTTCCGCTACGGTTTCCGCCTCTTGTTCCGCCTTTTCTTCATCGCCGTAAACGTCGATCGTCTTATCGTCCGTCGTGTCGATCTTCTTACGAGGTTTCGAGGTTCTCATGCGTTCTTCCATCGCTTTTTTGTTGCGTTTTCTAAGGAAAATCACCAAGAACACAACGCCGCACGCAACTGCTGCGCTACCTACGACGATCAACAGCCAATGCCACCACTGCATACCGCTTCCCTCATCCGAAGAATCGGTGGAGGCTGCGGTGTACACGGTATCTTTCCAGCCCTGGAAGATCTTTTCTGCATCCTCGTCGCTTACTGCGCCAAGGCGGCCGAAGAAATAGGATTCCACGTCGTAATATACGTCGCTTTTTTCCACCTTAAACTTGCTGGTATAATCGTTAGGCGCCTGGGATGCCAACGCGGGCTTTCTTTCCGAAATCTTATGCCCAACGAAAGCGTCAAATTCCTTCTTATCGTCATCGGAAAGGGCGTCGTTGCCATATTCTTCCCAGATTTCCTCTACCACTGCAGTAGAGCCGGTACGGAAGTACGTCTTCACCGCTGCGGAAAGCTTTTTATCGCCGTCGAGGTCGTTGTTGATATAATCCAGCACCTCGTCGTATTTTTCTTTCAAGTCTTTCAGTGCTTCCGTCGACATCACGTCGTCGCCGTCCGCCAAGGAAATGGCGTTGATATAGTTATACGAAATGCCGTTAATCGTCTGCGCGTTGTTGTAAAGCAATACGTTTTCGAACATTTCAGGCGCATACCAAGCGGTGTTGAACTCGATATCCAAGATCTGCTGATCTTTGTATTCCGCCTTATCCAAAATGGCGTTATAATCCGCCTGCGAGCCCGTATAGTTAATGCGATAAATATTTTTCGTATCCTCTACGTAAGAGAACAGATAATCGCCCGCAATATACAGCAGCTTTCTGGACGTAAAGCCGTTTCTTGCCACCATAACGTCCTCTGCTTTTACGCTGGGTTCGATTGCGCGCATCAGCTTGTCGCCGGAAACGTACAGATAGTTGTGCTTGCCGTTTTCATCGAGATAGAAGATCGCCGAAGCGCTAGCCGCCGCCGTATCGTTAGAAACCACGGTAAATTGATTGTTGCCAAGCACGGTATTCCAATCTTCGTCCACCGTTTCGTCTGCAAGGTAATACAGGCTGCTAAGCGTTGTTCCGTTGTCGCTGAGCTGTACGCTGCGGGTAAAGTAAATACCGCCGTTTTGATAGGACTGCAAGGAATAGGTATAACCCTTCAGCTCGGTAAAGTTATCCGCATTTTCGGGCTTTTTCGCCTCTTCATAGTCCGCTTTTTCGTGGAACTGCATCGTCTTTTCGGTGGGCACAACGAACTCGCCGTTAGAAGAACCGATACCGTCTACCACCAGCTCGCCAAGGTTGACGTAGCCGTAGGTCGTATAATCGGCAAGGTCATAGGGAAGTTCTGCCTCCGCATCCGCCTTTTTCGCCTCGTCGTTCTTCTTCTTAAAGAACGTTTCGTCGAAATCGTAGGTCTTGGAATACTTATTGCCGTCCTTTGCGGTATAGCTTGCCGTATCAGCATTCACCTCCACCGTTGCGGTAGCGCTTACGCGATAAATCTGCGTATAGCTTTCGGTGGATGCGTTGTCCGTGCCGATAAATCTGTCGGGAACGTTCATCGTATAATATACGGTGTCGTTTTCTTGGTTGCTCTTATCAAAGATAAAACCGCTTGCCGCGCCCTTTACCAGCACCGTTTCCGTACGTGTTTGGGTGTTGTACGATTTCAACGCGCCGTTATCCACGTACATACAGTACACTACGCCGTCATCCCCCTCAACAAAGCGGTATTGCGCCGTGTTGGAAGTGGTACGGAAGTAATAATCCTGCATAACCTCAGTACCGTCCAGCTTTGCGCGTTTGAAATCCAGCTGAGAGGAAAGCACTTCGTTGCTGACCAAATCTCTATCCGTGGTCGGCGTTGCAAAATATACGTAATCGCCGTAGATATAGATACCTGCGTCCACGTTGCCGCTGACGAACAGAAGGGGCACCACCACGTCTGCCTCAGCGTACTTGCCCGCTTTCAAATTCTCGGTAGAAATACGCATCAGCGAGCCCTTTTGCACCTCGCCATAGGTATTGTTCGCACCAGAGAGCTCCTGACCGTTGATGAAATAGACGTAGCCGCCTTTTTCCACCGCAAAACCGCCGTTGGAAGCAACCTCCGCCGTAGCCGAGGGCATAGACAACGGCTCGTCCAGCGAATAGGGCTTTTGGCTACAAGCCGAAATAGCAAGCACCGAACCTGCTATCGTAGCCGCTGCCGCTAAGCTGATAAACTTTTTCATTTTATTCCCCATAGATTGAAGAACTCCTTATAATATTGCCAGCCGAATCATCCACCTTTCTACAAGAAAGGTAGTATTATCCGACGATACTAACGCATATTCTATTATATATCAATTCGTCAATTATTGCAATCAAAAACGAATGACTTTTTGCGTAATTTGCAGGAAATTTTTGAAAATAGGAGGATTTTCAGCCCATGGAACAATTCGGCATTTGGAATTTATTAAAAACGATGCTAAACAACAGCCCGTCCCCTTTTTCCCAAACCGCCAAAACGGCGGAAAATCAAGCGGAAAACCCGTCAAACGCCACAAATTCCGCCACCGCAGACACCAACGCCGCATCCGAGCAGGTTTCCCAAGATACGCCGCGCGCCTCTGCCAACGCCTGCGAGGAATACCTCTTGCGCCACGAACGCCTTACGGGCGCCAGAAAAAAATAACCGCACGCCCCGTGCAGCTCTATGCCTTGAACCAATCCCTCCACCGCAAGCGGTCCTCCTCCCTTTACACAAGGGAGGCATATACGGAAAGAAAGCTTTTTTGCAATACCCCCTTTTTGCAACAGAGCAAGAAACGGCTGCTTGCGCCACCGAAAGGCTCCCTTGCGAAAGAGTGATAAACAACTAAATGTCGCCGACAAAGGCTCCTTTGTGTAAAGGGAGCTGTCAACTTTGTTGACTGAGGGATTGTTGTACAAGCTTATCAATATACTCACAAACTCCTCGGAAATTTTGGGCAATTTCCAAATTGGTTATTCGAACAACACGCAGTCCATACCCCGCAAGAAACCGAGTGCGTTCTTGGTCGTGCCGTTCGCCCTCGTCCGTGTAATGCCCCGATCCGTCGATTTCCACCACCAATTTTGCCTGCGGACAATAAAAATCTACAATATATTTCCCCAAAATCTTTTGCCGCAAAAATCGTGTCGAATGGGTTTTTAAAAAATCGTACCAAAGTCGCTTTTCTTCCTTCGTCATATTTTTTCGCAATGCTTTGGCGGCTTGTATTAGATTACGATTATATTTTCTTTGCATTAACGCTCTCTCCCCATTTATGCCCTCTTTCCCAAAAAATACTTCGTCTTTTTTGGGGAGCCCCTATTGATATCAAGAAAGCTCGTCGTTCGCAAAAAAAGAAACACATCGCAAGGATGTGTTTCGTTTTTTCATTATCTCTTCGAGAACTGAGGTGCGCGACGAGCTTTCTTCAAGCCGTACTTCTTTCTTTCCTTCGAACGAGGGTCGCGGGTCAAGAAGCCTTCCTTCTTCAGCGCAGGACGGCAACCTTCTTCAGCTTCCAAAAGCGCTCTTGCAACGCCCAAACGGATTGCGCCAGCCTGACCGGTGTAGCCACCGCCAACAACGTTTACCATAACGTCGTATTTGCTTTCTACCTCGAGAAGCACCAAGGGCTGCTTAACGATGTACTGCAAAGTACCCTGAGGGAAATAATCTTCGAATGCGCGGTCGTTGATAACAATCGTACCGTTGCCGCCGGGGATCAGACGAACACGTGCAATCGCCTTCTTTCTTCTACCCGTGCCCCAGAATTGAAGTTTCTTTTTCAAAGTCGTTTTAGCCATAATCTTCTCTCTCCTTAGTCAATGGTCAATACTTCGGGTTTCTGAGCAGCGTGATTGTGTTCAGCGCCCTTGTATACGCGGAGCTTTTTGATCATCGCTCTGCCAAGGCTGTTCTTAGGAAGCATACCCTTCACCGCTTCATAAACGGCAAGGTCGCTCTTTTCCGCCATCAACTTCTTGTAGGAAATTTCCTTCAAGCCGCCGATGTAGCCCGTGTGGTATCTGTAAAACTTGTCTTCAAGCTTTTTGCCCGTAAGCACTACTTTGTCCGTGTTGATGATAATTACGAAATCGCCACAGTCAACGTTGGGGGTGTAAGTAGGTTTGTTCTTACCGCGAAGAACGGAAGCAACACGCGTAGCAAGACGGCCCAGCGTAAGACCAGCCGCGTCCACCACGTACCACTTTCTTTCCACCGTTTGGGCATTCGCCATATAGGTTTTCATATCGTGTACTCCTTGATAACAGTATATTTTTTCTTTTTCGTGGTTGCGTTTGAGTGCTTGCCTTTTTTACCTCTAAACTTAACGGGGAAAGGGTAAAAATCGGGCGTTTTCCCAAACTTGCTTATTCATTATAGTATGAAACAAAAATTTAGTCAATCTGTTTTGCCTCGTGTTTTGCAAGTTTTTTTAAAATTTTTCAATTTTTTTTTGCGTTGTGGAATTTCCTGCTTTTTTCAGGGTTTACACCACAATATCTTGGGGTTTCGCCTGCTTTTATCCGTTTCTATCTAAGCCGCCATCTCCTCCCTTTGCGCTCATTATAAAATACGCGCGCGGGTGTGCATACGGCACGCGCGTAAGCGCCCGCGTAAAAGGGCACCCCCAACGTCCACACGCATACTTATGATAAAAATTTTCGTATCCGCCTGTTTTTATTTGCCTTTCTTCTCAAGTTGTGTTATAATGACTAAGTACGAAAAATATGAATTTTTTTGGAGGATACTCAAATGCCCTTAGTGACAACGAAAGAAATGTTTGCAAAAGCGTACGCAGAAAAATATGCAATCGGTGCGTTTAACGTAAACAACATGGAAATGATCCAAGCGATCGTAGAAGCTGCAAACGAAGAAAAATCCCCTGTGATTTTGCAGGTATCCGCAGGCGCAAGAAAGTATGCGAACCCCGTATATTTAAAGCACCTTGTGGCAGCTGCGGTGGAAACGAACGATATTCCCATCGCAATGCACCTTGACCACGGCGCGGACTTTGACATCTGCAAGGCTTCTATCGACGGTGGCTTTACTTCGGTTATGATCGACGCTTCCTCCCATCCTTGGGACGAAAACATCGCCATCACCAAACGCGTTGTAGAATACGCGCACGACCACGGCGTTGTGGTAGAGGCAGAGCTTGGTAAGCTGGCGGGCATCGAAGACGACGTAAACGTCGACGCGGCAGACGCGCAGTTCACCTCCCCCGACGAAGTAGAAGAATTTGTTGCAAAGACGGGTATCGACTCCTTGGCGATTGCCATCGGTACGTCCCACGGTGCCTATAAATTCAAACCTGGTCAAGACCCCAAACTTCGTTTGGACATTTTGGAAGAGATCGGCAACAGACTGCCGAACTTCCCCATCGTATTGCACGGTGCGTCCTCTGTTCCGCAGGACAAGGTTGCGTTGGTCAACCAATTCGGCGGCCACATGCCCGATGCGATCGGCATTCCCGAATCGGAGCTGAGAAAGGCGGCGCAGATGGCGGTATGCAAGATCAACATTGACAGCGACCTTCGCGTAGCGTTCACGGCGGCGATTCGTCAGCATTTTACGCAGCAGCCTGGTCATTTCGACCCTCGTCAATATCTTGGCGACGCGCGCGCGATGATGAAAGAAATGGTCAAGCACAAGATTGTCAACGTTTTGGGCTCGGCAGGCAAAGCATTTTAATCGAATTTAAACAAAGAAAGGCGCTCTCGCACCCCGCGAGAGCGTTTTTATTTATCCAAAAAACGGAGCGTGTTTCCACGCTCCGCCCTTTTTATGGTCTTATTTACGAATGATAAACTTTGCCGTAGGAAAGAATCCACCGCCGTTTGAATCTTCCCACAGTTTTTCGAATAGCTTTAGGTATTATATCTTAGAAAAATCCGTTGTCAAGTTTCCACTGCCACTTTTTTTGCGAAAATTTCTACAATCCCCTATTTTTTATTGACGAATGGGGAAAAAAGTGCTACAATGATAGACGGACAAAAGCGGTTTGTCGCCGCGCTTGTCCGTGAAATCAAAAAGCAAAAACAATAAAATCACATTTTTGGAGGAATTTTTATCATGGCAAACGTAAAAGTTGCAATCAACGGCTTTGGCCGTATCGGTCGTCTTGCTTTCAGACAGATGTTCGGCGCAGAAGGCTATGAAATCGTTGCGATCAACGATCTTACCAGCCCTTCGATGCTTGCACACCTTTTGAAGTATGACTCTGCTCAGGGTAGATACGAACACGCTGAAACCGTTTCTGCAAACGACGAAACTGGTACGATCACCGTATGCGGCAAGACCATCAAGATCTACGCTGAAAAGGACGCGAACAACTGCCCTTGGGGCGAGCTGGACGTTGACGTAGTGCTTGAATGTACCGGTTTCTACACCTCTAAGGCAAAGAGCCAGGCACACATCAACGCAGGCGCAAAGAAAGTCGTTATCTCCGCACCCGCAGGCAACGACCTTCCCACCATCGTTTACAGCGTAAACGAAAAGACCTTGACGGCTGCTGACACCATCATCTCCGCAGCGTCCTGCACCACCAACTGCCTTGCACCTATGGCAAACACCCTGCACAAGCTTGCAGCGATCAAGAAAGGTTATATGACCACGATCCACGCTTACACGGGCGACCAGATGGTTTTGGACGGCCCCCACAGAAAGGGCGACCTGCGCCGCGCACGCGCTGCTGCA
This sequence comes from Candidatus Scatosoma sp., assembly GCA_045606365.1. GTDB lineage: Bacteria > Bacillota > Clostridia > Christensenellales > Borkfalkiaceae > Scatosoma. The sequence continues at coordinate 12,803 of JAZURU010000165.1, forward strand.
GTGAACATCGTTCCCAACTCCACGGGTGCTGCAAAAGCAATCGGTTTGGTTATCCCCGAACTCAACGGCGTTTAAGTCGGAGGCCAAGCGGTCTTAGGAAGACAATA
>JAZURU010000166.1:0-24158 GCA_045606365.1 Candidatus Scatosoma sp.
GTGAAGGCAAGAGGACTGGTACGGTTCCGGTAGGTGGTGTCCTTGGGAATGGAGGGCATAACGTCCACACCGATTCGCATCAGGCTTTTCTCGGGGTCGGTGTAGTTGGTGCCGTTGATGATGGATTCCACTACGGCGTGCAGCTCGTCACCCAGATAAATGGACAGGATAACCGGTGGCGCTTCGTTGGCACCCAGACGCCGGTCGTTGCCTGCGAAAGCAACAGAGCAGCGGAGGAAATCCTGATATTCGTCCACACCCTTGACAAATGCAGCCAGAAACACCAGAAACTGTGCGTTCTGTCTTGGTGTCTTGCCGGGACTGAACAGGTTTTTGCCGGTGTTGGTGCTCAGGGACCAGTTATCGTGCTTGCCGGAGCCGTTGATCCCGGCGAAGGGCTTTTCATGGAGCAGGCACACCAGACCGTGACGGTCGGCCACCCGCTTCATGGTATCCATGGTCAGCTGGTTGTGGTCACAGGCGGTGTTGGCGTCGGTGTAAATAGGGGCGATCTCGTGCTGGGCGGGCGCAGCTTCGTTGTGCTTGCTCTTCGAAAGGATACCGTACCGCCAAAGCGTTTCGTCTAAATCCCGCATAAACGCCGCCACCCGCGGCTTTAAGGTGCCGAAGTAATGGTCCTCCAATTCCTGCCCTCTGGGCGCGGGCGCGCCGAACAGCGTTCTGCCCGTCAAAACGAGGTCTTGGCGCTGCAGCCAAACCTTTTCGTCAACCAAAAAGTATTCCTGCTCGGGTCCGACGGTGGTGTTCACCTTGTGCGGCTCAAAGCCGAACAGCTTTAAAAGCCGTTTTGCCTCACGGTCGATTGCCGTCATGGATTTCAAAAGAGGCGCTTTCTTGTCCAAGGTTTCCCCTGTGTAGGATACGAAAATGGTGGGGATATACAGCGTACCTTCCTTGACGAACGCTGGGGAAGTAGGGTCCCAAGCGGTATAGCCGCGGGCTGCGCTGGTCGCGCGGGACCCCCCCGAGGGGAAAGAGGAGGCGTCCGGTTCGCCTACAATCAGCGATTTTCCCGTCAGCTGCATGATGATAGAGTCCCCCCCGACCGGCTCGATAAAGCTATCGTGCTTTTCTGCCGTCAGGTTGGTCAGAGGCTGAAACCAATGTGTGTAATGGGTGGCCCCCTTGGAGAGTGCCCAATCCTTCATGGCGTTTGCCACCGAATCTGCAATGTTCATATCAATCGTTTTGCCTTCGTCAATTGTTTTTCTCAACGATTTGTATACCTCATTAGGCAAAGTGCTACGCATTACGCTGTCATTAAACACGTTTTCGCCAAAGATTTCGGGGATATGCATATAAAAAATCCGTCCTTGTTTACGATTTTATATTGTAATTATACGCACGTGAGCGCGAAAAGTCAAACAAAATATACTCTTTTTTGTCTTTTTTACAAAAACCAACAAAAATCAATAAAACGCTTGAAAAAATCAAGCAAGTATGCGTTAAAAAACAATAATATAACTATATAAACTTTATAAAAATAAAAACGCAACCAAAAAACGGTTGCGTTTTACGTCGAAAAGGAAGATCATTTTTCCGATTTAGGTGGCTTTGAATGGTAAGAATACAGCCCGCAGACAAGATTTGCGTTGGAAAGCTGCTTGCGCTTGTCGGCGTTTTTGCCAAACCAACGCTCAAATTCAGGCAAAGAGGTCAGGATATAGGCGTTCCAATCCGGTAAAGCGCGGTATGCTTTTGCAAAATCGCGCATGAGGCTTTGCACCTCTTTCGTATCGGACAGCCGTTCGCCGTAAGGGGGGTTGCAAACTAAGATTCCGTACGGAGTGGACGAGGAAAACTGCCGCGCGTCGGCAACCGAAAAACGAATGGCGTCGGCAACGCCTGCTTGTCGCGCGTGCGCCCGTGCGATTTCGACGATTTTGGGTTGAATATCGCTGCCGAAGATACACACCTTTCGATCCCGACGTTCGCCGGCCTTTGCCTCTTCGCGCGCCTGCCGTATATAGCTTTTGGGTACGAACGCCCAGTGTTCAAAATCAAAGCTACGGTGTGCGCCTGGGGCAATGTTCCAGGCTTTCATAGCCGCCTCGATGGGGAAAGTACCGCTGCCGCAGAAGGGGTCTGCAAGCGGCTTTTCGCTGTCCCGTTCTGGGTTATAAAAGGTATTATCGAGGATCGCCGCCGCCAGCGTTTCCTTTAAAGGTGCGGCAACGGATAAGGTGCGATAGCCTCGTTTGTGCAGCCCGTCACCCGTGCTGTCAATGGTCACCGTTACAACGTCGCGGTAGATGGAAAAGCCGACGACGGTACGCGCGCCGCTTTCCGTAAAGGTTTGCCGCCCGCGTTTCTTTTTGTCAGCGAGGCGGGAAATAATGGCTTTTTTGGCAACCCCGCCACACGCCTTAATCGCCCCTAAGGTCGATTGAAAGCATTTTCCGTCCATAAGGATTTGGGAATCGATTTCGAGGTAATCTTCCCAATTCACCGCGTACATGCCCCCATATAATTCGTCAAAAGTGGTGGCAGGAAACTGCGCTACCTTTACCAAAACGCGCTCACCGCTTCTTAAAAAAACGTTCAGCCTTGCAACGTCTTGCCAGCTGCCCTCTACGCAGATTCTGCCGTTTTCTGCAGGACACTTTTCGTAGCCGAGCTTATTCAGTTGTCTTTTTACCGTTTGTTCCAGCCCCGCGGCAACGGGAATAAGAAGTTCCATATCCTTATTATAATCTTTTTCAATCCGTTCGTCAAGCGTTGAAAAATACATTGACAAAAGGAAAACGGGGTGTTATAATACGGCTATGAACAAAATCAACTACGACAAAAAAATGCAGGAACAAATCGCGGGGCTGCCCAAGGGTACGCCGCTATTATTGCACAGCTGTTGCGCGCCCTGCTCGTCTGCTTGTTTAGAACGCTTGCACGATTTTTTTCGCGTTAGCGTATTTTATTATAACCCGAATATAGGGGACGTGGCGGAATATGAAAAGCGCAAAGCCGAGCAGATCCGCTTTTTAATGGAAACGGGTTGGGCGGACATCGTCGATTGCGACCACGACGCCGAGGCGTTTTGCTTGGCGGCGAAGGGCTTGGAAGCCGAGCCGGAGCGTGGGGCAAGGTGCTATCGTTGCTATGCCTTGCGTTTATCGGAAACGGCGAAAAAAGCAAAGGAGCTGGGCATCGAATATTTTGCCACTACCCTGACGTTAAGCCCTTTAAAAAACGTGGAATGGCTGAATGAAATTGGTGAAAAAGTGGGGGACAGGTACGGGGTGAAATACTTGTATAGCGATTTTAAAAAGCAGGGCGGATATGCCCGTTCTATCCAGCTTTCCAAACAGTACGGATTGTATAGGCAGGATTTTTGCGGTTGCCAATTTTCCAAAAGGGAGCGTACTTAAAGTACAGTCAAGGTGAAAAGAATGTATAAATACGAAATGCACGCGCACACCTATCCGTGCAGCGGAGGTGGCGGCGATATAACCGAACATATTGACGAGTTGATTAGAAAAGGCTTTTCAGGCATGGTGATCACCAACCATTTTTACCGTGGCGACACGCGGATTCCTCGTGGGTTGCCTTGGGGGAGGTTTGTTCTGCCCTACGCCGATGATTTTCGTTTGGGTAGGCAGTATGCGGCGGAAAAGGATTTTGACCTGCTGTTTGGCATTGAAGAACACATAGCGGGTGGCAGGGAGATTTTGGTCTACGGTATTACGCCTGCTTTTTTATACGATCATCCAGAGCTTAAAGAGGCGGGTTTAAAGCAATACGCTGAAACGGTGCATCGGGCGGGTGGCATGCTTTTTCAGGCGCATCCGTACCGCATACGGGAATGGATCACCGATCCCAGCCCGTTTGCAGAAATTGCGCTGTTGGACGGTATCGAGGTATACAACGGCGGCAACGCCTATGAAGAAAATGCGTTTGCCGAAGTATTTGCCAAAGAGCAAGGGCTGCGCGTGATTGCGGGCTCGGACGCGCACCAAAGCTGTCACACGGGCATCGGCGGGATTGTTTCGAACGTTCGCATCAAGGACAACGAAACGCTGATAAGGGTTTTAAAAAACGGCGAATATACCCTTTATAAGGATGAGGAAAGCCGTAGGGAAAGAAAGGGGGAATCGGATGTCGATCGTATGTAAATTTGGCGGCACGTCGCTGTCTTGTGCGGATAACGTTCGCCGCTGCGCTGAAATCGTAAAGGCGGACGAACGCCGTTGCTTCGTGGTGGCAAGTGCGCCTGGGAAGAAAAGCAAGACGGACAAAAAGGTGACGGATCTTTTGTATGCCTGCCATAAAAACCGTTTCAACGAGGAGGCGTTTAACGAAAGCTTTTCGCTGATTGCAGCGGCGTTTTGCGAAATTGCGACCCTTGTGCCCGCGTTCCCGATCGAAGAGGAGTTGGAGGCGGTTTGCCGCCAAATCAAGTTTTCGGAGGCAAGCCTTGATTTTGTTCTTTCAAGAGGGGAATATTTAAACGCAAAGCTATTGGCGGCGTACCTGGGGTATACATTTTTAGACGCAGCGCGGTTTGTGCGCTTTCGCCAAGGCGAGCTGGATCTGTCAGCCACTTTGCAACAGGCAAAAAGCATAAACGAGGGGGGCAGGTACGTAATCCCCGGATTTTATGGAGTGGATGAGTATGGCTACGTCAAGACGTTCAGCCGTGGCGGCAGCGACATCACGGGCAGCGTGGTGGCGCGGGCGTTTGCTTGCGAGGCGTATGAAAATTGGACGGACGTAGACGGCATTTACGTTGCGGATCCCAGGGTGATCCCGCATGCAAAAAGGGTGGAGCAGGTATCGTTTCGGGAGCTTCGCGAAATGTCCTACATGGGGGCTTCGGTGCTCCATTCGGAAACGTTGCTACCCATTTACGAACAGCCCATTCCCATCTACTTAAAAAATAGCTTTGCGCCCGAAAAGGCAGGTACGCAAATTTTGAAAAAGCGCACGCAGGTGGCGGAGAGGGAAGTGATCACCTGCATCACGGGAAAAAACGATTATACTTGTATTCAGATTTCGAAAATGATGCTGGATAAACAGCTGGGCTTTGTCAAGAAGGTGACTTCGGTTTTCGAGGAATATCATATCAACATTTCGCACACCCATTCGGGGCTGGATAACCTTTGCTTTTTCGTTGAACAATCGGAATACAAAAGCATTTCGTTTTCTGATTTTTTAAAGGTACTAGAGGCGCGTGTGGACGCCGACAAAATCAAGGGGCACGAAAACCTGGCTTTGCTTGCGGTGATCGGGCACAACCTTTCGGAAAAGGTGGGTCTGCTTGCCACCATCTTCAACGCCCTTTCTAAGCATGAGATTGGGGTGCGTACCATCTACCAAAGCATCAGCGAATGCAACGTGATCATCGGGATCGAAAACGGCGAGCTGATGAAAAGCATTCAGATTGTCTATGCCGAGCTGGTCGGCTGACAACGGTTATAACCTATATTTCCAGCGTAAAAAGGGAGCTTTTTTCGGGATGAGAACCGCCGAGGGGCTCTCTTTTCTTTTTTTATAAAAAGCCAAGAAAATGGAAAAAATGACAAAAACCTGCGTGAAACAGTTGAAAAAATCATAAAAATATATTACAATACAAAAGTGGGCGCCGTGAAAAAAGGTGTGAAACGGCGCAAAAAGGAGTGGAGTTTGTTGTTAAACGAAAGAAAAATCAGCAGTGAGCTGTTTGAAAAATTGTTTTTACTCGGGGCGCAGAACTTGCGACAAAATTTGCAGGTCGTCAACGATTTGAACGTCTTTCCCATTCCCGACGGGGATACGGGCGAAAATATGTATTTAACCATGCAAGGTGGGGTAGATCGCCTTACAGCCGCGGCGGGCGGTACGCTTTCTGAAAAAGCGGCAGCTACGGCGCAAGGAATGTTGCTTGGCGCGCGCGGGAATTCGGGCGTTATCCTTTCGCAGCTGTTCTACGGCTTATCCGTGGGGCTGGAGGGGTTAGAGGAGGCGGATATTAGGCAGTTTGGCGCAGCCTTGAAGGAGGGTGTTAAGCATGCCTATGGCGCGGTGGCTAAACCTGTCGAGGGAACGATTTTGACCGTGGCAAGAGAGGCTGTGGATAATGCCTGCAATGCGCTTGGCGAAGGAACCACAGCGGCGGATTTCTTTGCAAAATATCTTTCGGAAATGAAAAAGTCCTTGGAAAAGACCCCCGAATTGTTGGAGGTCTTAAAAGAGGCGGGCGTTGTAGACAGCGGCGGCGCTGGGCTGGTGTATATCGCAGAGGGCTTTTGCAAAGCTTTGGGCGGCGAGGAAATCGTACAAGAGACAGGCGGCACTTCTAACCCGCAAAAGCAACTTGATTTTTCCCTGTTCACCGCAGACAGCGTGATGGAATTTGGCTATTGCACCGAGCTGTTATTGCAGCTGCAGCACGCAAAAACGGACGTCGACGCTTTTTCTGTGGACCAGCTGATTTCGTACCTTGAAACCATCGGCGACAGCATCGTGGCGTTTAAAACGGGATCGGTTATCAAGGTGCACGTACATACGATGACCCCGTACATGGTATTGCAATATTGCCAAAAATACGGTGAATTCTTGACGGTAAAAATTGAAAATATGACCCTGCAACACAACGAAACGCAGGAAAAGGGCGAGGAGGCGAAACCAGCGGAAGCAAGCAGCGCAAGCTTAGGCGTTAAAATGCCCAAGCGCGCTCGGCGGCAATTTGCCACGGTGACGGTGGCGGCAGGGGAAGGCTTGCAGGCGGTGTTTAAAGAGATGGGGGCGGATTTCGTCGTTTCGGGCGGACAAACCAACAACCCTTCGTCCGAGGACTTTTTGGCGGCTTTCGACGCGGTGAATGCAGACCACGTGTTCGTATTGCCAAACAACGGCAACATCGTGATGGCGGCAAAGCAAGCTGCGGCGATTTATCAGGATTCTACGGTGCACGTTATCGAAAGCAAAAGCATCGGGCAAGGGTATTCGGCGCTTTCTATGCTCGATTATGACAGCGAGGATGCGGAAAGCATTGCTGCGGCGATGTACGAGAGCATGGAAAATACGGTGACGGGTATGGTTTGCCGTGCGGTGCGTGACGCGCAGGTGAACGGTGTAGCGGTGACAAAGGACGCCTATATGGGGTTTGCCGATCACACAATGCACGTTTGCCGTCCGACAAAAACGGAGGCGGTTTGCGCGCTGGCGGAGGCGCTGGGCGTAGGCGAAAAGGATTACGTGATTGTCGTGTACGGCAAGGACGCCGCTGAAGAGGAACGCGGCGCATTCCGTTTGTTTGCGGCGGAACGTTATCCAAACGTCGAGCTGTACGAAATTGAGGGCGAACAAGAGGTATACGATTTCCTTTTGATTGTGGAATAAAGGACACAACCTTGCAATATATGCTTTTCAAAAGCAGCGTTATAAAATGAAATAAGCAAGCAAAAAATAGAAACAGGCGGCAGGTATGCAGGATTGCATGCCTGCTTTTTTTGCAGTGTACTTATGCGAGGGCGATCACGGGGCTAAATTTCTAAAAAGCATCATCACCCGCAAACAGTAAAAACTTCTTAGAATAAAAAATCCCATATAAAAACAAGAAAATGGAAAGAAAAACGCTTTATTTTTGCCGAAAAAAGTACACGTCTTTTATTTTATAAAAGGCTTTATTTTATTCTATAAAAAGCCGAATGCGTTTTTGTAAATACACATAATTTATTCTATTGACAATTTAGCCGAAAGCATTTATAATAAAACGGAAAATATATAGAATTAGGATAGTGCGGCGTTTTTTGAAAGGGAACAGTATTCTTTATTCTGTATATACGCTAAGAAAAGGAAGGTATTTCCACATGAAACTCAATTACGAAACTTATAAAGACAAGGTCCGCGCGTGCTGGATCGGTAAAAACATTGGCGGTACGCTGGGTGGCCCTTACGAGGGTGTGCGTAAAAAGCTGAACGTCACGGGCTTTGCCACAAAAGCGGGCGAGCCGCTTCCCAACGACGATTTGGACTTGCAGCTGATTTGGCTGCACGCGATGAAAAAGGAAGGCCCTAAGAACGTGACGGCGGAAACGCTGGGTGATTATTGGCTTTCGTTTATTCCCGTATTCTTCGGCGAATACGAATTTGCCCGTCGCAACATGGAAATTGGCGTCACCCCTCCTCTTTCGGGGGAAACGGACAATAACTATTTCTTAAAGCATTCTAACGGCGCTTGGATCCGTACGGAGATCTGGGCGTGTCTTTGCCCTGCATGGCCCGACCTTGCGGCAAGATATTCCATCGAGGACGCAAAGATTGACCACGGCGTGGGCGAAGGTACGTATGCGGCGATGTTTGTTGCGGCGATGGAAAGTGCGGCTTTCGTCATTTCCGACGTCAGAAAGCTGATTGAAATCGGTCTGAATAAAATCCCTGCGGATTGCCGCATGGCAAGAACGATCCGCCTGCTTTTGAAATGCTATGACGAGGGTATACCCGCGATGGATGCGCGCGACGCGATCCTCAACGAAAATCACGACCTTGGGGACGGGTGGTTTTCGGCTCCGTCCAACGTCGGCTTTGCGGTGCTGGGTATCCTTTACGGCAAGGGGGATTTCAAACAATCTATGCTGACGGCAATCAACTGCGGCGACGATACCGACTGTACGGCGGCTACCGTAGGTTCGATTTTGGGGATCATGTACGGTACGGCAGGGATTCCTGAAGATTGGCAGGCGTACATCGGCGATAAGATCATTACCTGCTGTATCAACCTCGGTACGGGTTGGCCCCGTATCGGCAGCTGCAGCCAGCTGACGGATGAGGTGGTGGAATTTGCCCCCGTCGTTCTGTTTGAAAACAGAGCGCCTTTTGCAAATCGCGTAGAGATTGTAAACGGCGAACAGGAAATTTCCGAAGAAGAGATAGATAGCTTCCTGCTGCCCTATGGACAGAGCGAGGAATCGGAAGAGATGACGCGGTCCATTCTTTCGCTGAAAACGCCCAACACGATGACCAAAAAATGTGGCACGGTGACGGCGCTTGTGACCGTGGACGGCGGCGTGACCATTCAGCCGTGCGCGCAGAAAAAGCTGACAGTCAGCTTCCAAAATCGCTTTAAAGCGACGGGCAACCAAGCGCACAATATCAACGTGAAACTCCTTTTGCCTGAGGGCTGGACGGCAAGCAACGAGGATTTTGATATTTTTGTTCCCAGCTATATGTCGATTACGGAAAACACCTGCCATTCGATACCCGTGGACATCGTGCTGCAAGCCCCTGAAAAGCTTTCGGCGCATACGAAAATTCTGATGATCGTATCCGAACACGGCAGATATCACGTGGATGCAGTGCCCATCGTGCTGCTGAACAGACCCGCAGAGAGAAACTATGATTACCCTGAGAGATTCAAAAATTATAAACTTGACTACTAAAATAAGCGGTGAGGGGATTTTGAACGTGCGTTCAAAATCCCCCATTCGCCGTATTCACCTTAAAATTTCGGGGGTTGGTACGTTTGAAACAACGGCTTGCGCCTGCTCGGTTTCGATGCCGTTTAAGGTGGAAAAGCCTCGCTTGTGGAGCGTGAATGTCCCCAACCTTTACACCTATTCGGTCGTGGTTGAAACGGAGGATGGCGTAGAGGAGGCAGAGGGTACGTTTGGCATTCGCGAGCTGTCGACAAACGGCAAGGAAATATGCTTAAACGGTACGCCCGTGTACGTACGCGGCTATATCCGCGGTACGACCGCGCATGATCATCAAAATAACGGCAAGCTGACGGAAGAGGCGTTTTACCGCAAGAACATTCGCCAAGCGAAAAAGTTTGGTTTTAACTTTGTTCGTTTCCATTCCGTCGTTCCTTCGGAAACCTTTTTCAAGGTTGCGGATGAGGAGGGGATGCTGGTACATATCGAATTGCGCCCCCCGCACGACATCTATAACAACTTGGAAGAGATGGTTACCACGGGTACGGCGATCGTTCCCGAGGACTTTTTGCAGGACGTTGTCAACCGCCTGTACAACCACCCCTCGTTGACGGTGTATTGTATCGGCAACGAAATCAAAAATCTGGGCGGGACAGACGCGGTGGGGGAAATCTATCGCCGCATCAAGGCGCTGGACGATACTCGTCTGTTTTTAGATACCTGCGCTTGGGGGGAAAACGGCAGACCGTACATCGATATGGACGTGCAGCATCTTAGCTATTATTTCCCGTTTGGCGCGCATGCGGCAATGTACGAGGACACCGACAATCTGTTGGTGGTAGGCACAAGGGCGAACAGACCTTTAAAAACGGAGGGTGAGAACGCTACGGTGCTGCGTACGTTGGATTTCAAAGTGCCTTTGTTTGCACACGAAGTGTGCCATTACACCGCTTTGCGTGATTTTAAGGCGCTGAAACAAAAATTTATCGCGCACGGCACGCCCTGCCCTTGGTGGATTGACGAAGAGCTGAAAATGATCGAGGCAAAGGGCTTTACCGAAGAATACGACGAAATGTATAAGGCGAGCAAGCATTTCCAGCGTGAGTGTTGGAAAACAGCGTACGAGGCAATGCGTACCAGCCGTCTTTTGGGTGGATTCCACTTCCTGCAATTTGCGGATACGGACGTGTATGAAAATTCGAACGGCTTGGTCGATTGCTTTGACGACGATTGCTATATTCAAGCAGAGGACGTTTTGCGCTTTAACGGCGATATCGTGCTTTCCGCAAAGGTGGGCAACCGCCTGTTTGCGGCAGGGGAAACGGTTTCTTTCCCTGTGTACGTATCCAACTGTGGCGAGGATTGTCAGCAGGTTGCGGATTTTTCATTTACGCTGGTGGGCGAGAGTGGCGCAACGTACGCCAAGGGCGAAATGCAGAACGTCGACGTTTCAAAAAAGGGTTTATTTCAGGTCTGTAAAGTAAATATTCACATGCCCATGGTAAAAAATTCGGAGGCGCTTACGTTGACGATGCGTCTTACTGCCCAAGGGAAAACGTACACTGAAAACCGTTGGAATTTGTGGGTATATGAAAAACGCCCCGAAATCAGATATAACGATTTTGTTTCGATAGACGGCGAATACGTGATCACCGACGATATAGAAAAGGCATTTGACGGGTTGTCCAAAGGGAAAAAGGTTTGCCTTGTCTACCGTCAAAAATGGACGCGTCACCTTTTGGATAAGCAAATGCAAGCGCCTAAGTATGCGTTCAAGGCGACGTGGAACAGATTTAAGCCCGTCATCTGGGATCGTGGTACGAATTACGGCGGTATCTGTGATAGACAAACGCTGCAAAAACACGGCTTTACCACGGGCGAGTATTACGACTTTAACTATAATGTACTCAGCGAGGATTGCGATAAGATCATCTTGGACGATTTCCCCTGCAAGGTGCATAACCTGCTGTCCGGTATCGACAAGAGCTGTCGCGACCGTTTCGACGCCTATCGGGGTAGCTTTAACCTGCCCGAGCTGATGTACGATCGAACGCTGAGAAGATTTTCCTACCTCTTTGAATTGCAGGTGGGTAAGGGGAGCTTGTTGGTTTGCGGCTTGAACATGACGGGGCTGGATCAAAACGAGCCGTCTACGGTAGCGATGGCGGCGTTTATTCAAAGCTATCTGCAAAGCGAGGACTTTGCGCCCACGACGGGCATCCCTCTGGAAACGCTGAAAGCGTATATGGCAGAATGCGCTAAGAGCCCTGTAAAGGAACGCATGATGACGCAATTTTGGCAGCTGGACGACACCCCCGTGGAATCCAAGCAGTATTGGGTGGATTCCCGTGCGTATTTAACGGAAGAAACCAAATAAAAGACAAGCGCTTGACGATCCGTTGGGCGCTTTATAATAGGAGAGATCATGATACAAATCCAAGGTAATTATTTCCGTTTGGATACAGAGCGCACCACGTATATTTTCAAGGTTGTACCGACGGGGCATTTGGTGCACGTCTATTATGGGCGCAAGCTGCTGGAAACCGATTACGCGTTCATTGAGGAGCAGGAAAAGTTCGGCTGTTGCACCTATGCGCGGGAGGGGGAGTATTTCCACTTCACCGATTGGGCGTCCTTTGAATGTTCGACCTTTGGCAGAGGGGACGCAAGGGAGGCGTTTGTCATCGTCAACGTAAACGGCGATCGGGTCAACGATTTTACCTACGATGGCGCGCAGATCGTTTACGAACATACAATCCCTGCCTTGCCGCAATCGCACGGCAAAGCGGAAACGCTGGTGATCACCCTGCGCGACAAAGCAAAGGGCTTAAAATTAAATCTGTATTATTCCACGACGGAAGGTGTAGACGTCATCGTTAAAAGCAGCTCTATTACCAACGAAAGCGGGGGGCAGGTATGCGTTGAACGTCTTATGTCCGCACAGCTGGATATCGCGCACGACGATTTTTTGGTAGACACACTGATCGGCGCTTGGGGAAAAGAAAGGCAGATACACACTGAACGTTTGATGAACGGCGTGACGAAGATTGACAGCAAGTACGGCTTTTCCTCCTGCATGCGAAACCCGTACGTAGTATTGAAAAAGGCAGACTGCGGCTATCACAGCGGCGAATGTTATGGCTTTAACCTGGTTTATTCAGGCGAGCACGCGGAATATCTGGATCGAAACGTAGCCAGAAAGGTACGCGTATTGAACGGCATCAACGACAGCAGCTTCGCATGGCAATTAGGCGCAGGGGAAACCTTTTACGCCCCCGAATCTACGGTATGCTATTCGGCGGAGGGGACGAACGGACTCACGCGAAACTATCACGACTTTATCAACGGTCACATTGTCCGCGGCTATTGGCAGTACCGCGAAAGACCCATCGTCTGCAACAATTGGGAGGCGACGGGCATCGGCTTTACCGAGGAGGCGCTGCTTCGCATTGCAAAGCGCGCGAAGGCGCTTGGCGCAGAGCTATTCGTCTTGGACGACGGCTGGTACGGCTATCGCGAAAACGAGCAAAGCGGCTTGGGCGATTGGTGGCCGAACCTGCAAAAGCTGCCCAAGGGCTTAGAGGGGATTTGCAAAAAGATCAACGACATCGGCTTGGAATTTGGGATCTGGGTCGAACCTGAAATGGTCAGCAGTGGCAGCGAGCTGTTCAAGCACCATCCCGATTGGATGATCCAAAACCCGAATTATACACCGCTGGCGCACAAAGCGCAATATATTTTAGACCTTTGCAATCCTGCGGTTTGTGCATATATCACGGAGGCTATCGCCAAGGTGATTTTGTCGGGGGTTTCCTACGTGAAGTGGGATTGCAACCGTTATATGACCGAATATTATTCGCTGTATCTTCCCAGGGATCGGCAAACGGAAGTGATGCATCGGTACATGCTGGGGTTCTATTCGATCGTAGAGGAGCTGACGAGGCGTTTTCCCAAGGTGCTGTTCGAGGGCTGCTCGCAGGGGGGCAACCGCTTTGATATGGGCGTGATGGCGTATTTTCCGCAGACGTGGTGCAGCGACAACACCGACGCGTTTGATCGGGTAAAAATCCACGAGGGAACGCTGACCTGCTATCCCCAAAGCACCATAGGCGCGCACGTTTCAAAATCCCCGAACAAACAGACCTTCCGCCCTTCGTTTATCGAAAGCCGTTTCAACACCTCTTGCATTGGGGCGTTCGGCTACGAGCTGGATCTTTCTCAGCTTTCCGAGCTGGACACGAAAGCGGTTTTGGAACAGATCCGTTGGTATAAAAAATACCGTAGGACCCTGCAATTTGGCACGTATTACCGTATAGAGAGCGTCTTTTCGGACAGCCACGCTGCTTGGGCGGTGGTATCCAAGGATCAAAAGCAGGCGGTGGCAAACGTGACGAACGGGGTTTTCGAGCTGTATTCTCCGCAGACGATTTTGCGCGTTCCTGGATTAAAAGAGGATACCAGGTACGAATTTAAGACCAGAAAACAGTATTTCCCGCAATACGAAGGACAGGTCTGGCACACCGAGAGTGAATCCCCGAAAATCGAAAGGGATGAGGACGTGGTGGTGCGCGCGGAGGCGTGCCTTGCCAAGGCTTGCGAAACACAACGCTACGTCGTATACGGCAAAACCCTTTCCGAGGTGGGCGTGCGGCTGTATCCTGAACTGCATGAATGTGCCGATCCTTCGGCGTTGCGTGTGATGTTTGATTTCGGCAGCAGGCTGTATTCCGTTGACGAGGTGAAATAGCTTGTTGCGAAGATGGACGCTTACCGGGCTAAAGGAAACCGATTTTTTGCGTAAAAATGGAGCAAATCATAGTAAAAAGACAGTAAAAAAACACAAGTGCTTTTTTAAAATAAGACTTGCTTTTTCTATGGAAAAATAGTATAATACAAAACGTACTGTATTTTTTAATGTGCGCTGAAAGACGCGCAAGGAGAAAGTTATGGATAAAATCAGAGTGGTCTTTTGTGGCTGTGGTCACCGTGCGTTCGGTCTGGCGGATTCGATGAAACCGATTCCTGATTATGAAGTAATCGGCGTTTGCGATCCGTACGTAGACAAGGCGGAGGCTTTGGCGGAACAAATTGAAAAGGAACGCGGGTTAAAGCCTGCGGTATATTCCGATCACATTAAAATGCTGGAAGAGTTGAAACCCGCAGCGGCGATTGTCAGCGCGAATTGGGAGGTGCACGTACGCATCTCTATCGACGCAATGAAACGCGGCGTTGCCGTGGCGATGGAAGTGGGCGGCGCATACGATCTGGACGAATGTTTCGAGCTGGTGGAGGCGTATGAGAAAACCAAAGCCCCCTTCTTCTTCCTGGAAAACTGCTGTTTCAACAAGGAAGAGCTGCTTGCTACGGCGCTGGTAAGAAATGGGCTGTTCGGCGAGATCGTGTATTGCCATGGTATTTATGGGCATTGGCTCTGCCATGAAATTGCACATGGGGACATCAACCGCCATTACCGTTTGCGTAATTATACGCAGCGCTGCTGTGAAAACTATCCCACGCACGAGCTTGGTCCGATTGCGAAAATTTTGGGCATTAACCGCGGCAACCGCATGCTGACCCTCTCTTCGCACGCGTCCAAAGCGAGGGGCTTGCACGCATGGTTGGAAAAGTACGCCACCCCCGAAATCGAGTATTTAAAAGACGTCGATTTTAAGCAGGCGGACATCGTGGAAACGATGATCACTTGCGAAAACGGAGAGCTGATCAATATCCGCTTGGATACGACCCTGCCCCGCTATTACGACCGTGAATTTACCGTTCGCGGCACGAAGGGTATGTACCAGCAGACCAACAACATGGTGCTGTTGGACGACGGCACGTTCAACCATCAGGAACGCCTGCGCCAAGAGGACGGCACGTATACCGCTAGGGGGGTTTCTTCCTTCGACGCCTGCCAGCGTTTGCATAACAATGCGGCAAAATACGAGGAAAAGTATCTGGTTCCCATGTGGAAAGAGGTGACCCAAGAGGTGCTGATGCAAGGGCATGGCGGTATGGACTATTTCGAGCTGCTCTGCTTTGCCGATTGCATGAAGAACGGCAAAGAAATGCCCATTGACGTTTACGATGCGGCGGCTTGGATGTGTATCACTTGTTTAAGCGAGCAATCCATTAAAAATGGCGGTGCGCCTGTCGAGATCCCTGACTTTACCAAAGGGAAATATAAGGATAGGCCTATTTTGGACGTAGTCGAGCTCCCCATTTATGAAAAATAAAGAATCTGCGGCGCAATACCTCGTTGCGCTGCATTTTTTTTTGCTCACGTACGAGGGGTACGCTCGCAGCAAAAAGCCTCGCGCGCCTTGTCTTGCTGGCATCTTGCTTCATTTTTCTCGCCTTGGTTTACTAGGCGAAGAGAATCTGCGGCGCAAGGGGTATTTTTCTTTTTTCTATAAACAAAACGGCTATGGGGTAAATTCCCAAAACGCTTGACAATTATAGGCGGTTGTGCCATAATAATAAGGAAGCGGCTATGACAGCGTATCGGGTTTTTAGGCGCAAATCTTTTTTTTGGATAAAGCCCTAAAAAGCCTTGATAAGGCAAAAGACGCCTTTAAAAATAGGAGCGAACATGAAAATTATCATTGTGGGCTGCGGGCGAGTGGGTTATTCGCTTGCGGGAAAACTGAATGCGGACGGCAACGACGTGACGGTGGTGGACACCTCGGCGGAAAAAATTGCCGATGTCACGGCGCAATTCGACGTGATGGGGGTGGTCGGCAACGGCGCGACTCTTGCCGTGTTGCAGGAGGCGGGAATTTCCACAGCCGAGCTGTTTATTGCAGTGACAAACTCGGACGAATTGAATCTGCTCTGCTGTATGATCGCCAAAAAAGAGGGGAATTGCGAAACGGTAGCGCGGATTAAAGACCCTGAATACAGCCAAGAGGCAGACTATTTAAAAAAGCAGCTGGATCTGGCGCTGGTCATCAACCCAGAATACGAGGCTGCAAAAGAGATTGCAAGGGTTTTGCGGTTTCCTTCCGCGATGCGGATCGAGCCGTTTGGCAAAGGCAAGGTAGAGCTGATTTCTTTCCGTCTTTCTGCGGGAAATACGTTGATTGGGCAATCGGTGCGTGAGGCGATGGGTAAGCTGCGCGCCAACGTACAGCTGACCACCGTGGAACGTGGGGATGAGGCATACATTGTTAACGGCGACACCGTCTTTGCGGAAAGGGACGTGCTCTCGTTTGTTTCCACCCCCAAGGATGCGTCTGACTTTTTGACGAAGATCCACCATAAGGGCTATGCGGTCAAGGACGCGATGATCATCGGCGGGGGAATCGTCACCCATTATCTTTGCGGCTTATTGGAACGCGCGGGTATTGCTTTAAAGGTGGTAGATCGTAGCTACGACGCGTGTGAAGAGCTGGCGTCCGCTTGGAGCAAGGTGACGGTTATCAATGCAAATCCGGGGGATTACAGCCTTTTAAAGGAACAGGGGATCGAGAACGCAGACGCGTTTGTTGCGCTGGCTAGCTTGGATGAAGAGAATATTCTGCTCTCGCTATTTGCGAAAGAGTGGGGGGTGAAAAAGCTGGTGACGAAAATCAACCGCATTGACTACGACGGCGTTGTGGCAAAGCTGGATTTAGACACCATGGTTTGCCCGAAAAACCTGACGGCGAATATGATTCTTCGCCACGTGCGCGCAGCGAAAAATACGCGAGGCAGCAATATGCAAAACCTTTACAACGTTGTGGAAGGCGAGGTAGAGGCTGCGGAATTTATCGTGCAGGAGGGTTCATCGGTCGTCGGTACGCCGCTTAGCGGATTAAAGTTGAAAAAGGACGTTTTGGTCGCCTCTATCGTGCGGAATGATAAGGTGATACTTCCCCGAGGCAATGACTGTATCCTGGCGGGGGATTCCGTAATTCTTGTCACGAAGGACGTTTCGCTTTTGGACATCGAGGACGCGCTGGCGTAAAGCGTAAAGGAGGGCTTGGCGGAACGAAAAACCTTTTCGTCTGCACAGCAAGGGTAGTAAATATGAATTTTTCAGTGATACGCAGAACGTTGGGGGCGCTGCTGGTATTCGAGGCAATCTTTTTCCTGATACCTACCGTTACGGCAATCTGCTACAAGGAGTGGATCGAATTAGCGATCTTTCTTATTTGTATCGGAATTTGCGGCAGTCTTGGCGGTTTATGCGTGATTAAAAAAGCAAAAAGACAGGATATGTACGCAAAGGAAGGGTTTGTCATCGTTGCGCTGTCGTGGATTGTAATGAGCTTGTTTGGCGCGTTGCCGCTGCTGTTGACGGGCACGGCGGATAGCTTTGTCGACGCGCTGTTTGAAACGGTTTCTGGGTTTACCACCACGGGCGCCAGCGTCTTTACAGGCGAAGAGATTGACGGCATGGCAAAATCCCTTTTGATTTGGCGCGGCTTTACCCATTGGGTGGGCGGCATGGGCGTGCTGGTGTTCGTGATGGCGTTTTTGCCTCTTTCAGGGGCGCAAAATATGCACATGATGAAGGCGGAAAGCCCCGGACCCGTCGTTTCCAAGCTGGTTCCCAAGGTACGCCAGACGGCGTTTATTCTGTACGCTATCTATTCGGTGATGACGGTGGTGCAATTTATCATGCTGCTTTGCGGCGGTATGACGGTGTTTGAGGCGCTGAATACGGCATTTGCCACCGCGGGTACAGGCGGTTTTTCTTGTAGCTCTAACGGCATGGCGTACGGTCCGTATATCCAAATCGTAGTCACGGTGTTCATGCTGCTGTTTTCCGTCAACTTTGCCTCGTATTATCTGATTTTGCGTGGAAAGCCCAAGGAGGCGTGGACGGAAGAGGTGCGCACCTTTATTATCATCGTGCTTGTAGCGATCCTCGCCGTTTCGCTGAACGTACATTTTATGGGGGATTTCGAGGGGAAGGGCAGCTTTGCAGATACCTTGCGTCAATCTGCGTTTTACGTCGCCTCAATCATTTCCACCACGGGCTTTGGTATTGAGGTTGATTTCAGCGTTTGGCCGCAGCTTTCCGTTTGCATTTTAATCGGTTTGATGTTCATCGGCGCGTGCGCGGGCTCGACGGGTGGCGGTATAAAGGTCAGCCGTTGGATTATGCTGTCTAAGGGTGGCATGCACGAGGTGGGCAGGCTGATCCACCCCAAGCGTGTGAAGAAGATCGTCATGGACGGCAGAGTGGTCGAACACGAGGTGGTTCGCTCGGTAAACGCGTACCTGGTGGCGTATATTTTGATTTTCGTGCTCTCGTTGTTCCTGATTTCGCTGGATCCTTTGACGCAGGGGGATTTTACAACGACGTTTACGTCTGTGGCAACCACCATCAATAACGTTGGTCCGGGCGTTGGTAAAGTGATAGGCACTACGGGGAATTTTGGCGAGTTTACCGTCTTTTCCAAGCTGGTGTATATCTTTGATATGTTGGCGGGTAGATTGGAAATCTTCCCTATGCTGGTGCTGTTTGCCCCCGCTTCTTGGAGAAAATAAAGAAGATTGCGTAAAAGAAAAAAGAGCCGTTTGGCTCTTTTTGTTTTGAAAAACAAGGGGATTTAATCTTGTTTTTTCTGTCGTTTTTCCATGCGTTTCCAATTAAAAAATCCGTACAGATCGTTGCAAAGAAACATCACGAAACACAGCACCATCGGCAGGTAGGAAAGATCGTCTTTGGCGGCCAACGCCCAAAGTACGATCAGTACCACGTCGTTGGCGGAATACCCCAGCGCGTAATAGGGCGAGCGTAAAAAGGTGAGCGCGGCGGCGAAAAAGCTGGTGGCAACCGAGAGGGTAGACACCCAAAGGTTGGCGGTGTTCAAGCCCGCTAAAAGAAAGTAAAATGCGACGGTGGTGGCTGCTGCGCAAAGGCTTAACAGCCCCCATTCCTTCGGGGAAAGCCGCCGTATTTCCACCTCGGCGCTGTCCCTATAAGGGTGGCGAAGCCACGACACGATTGCGGAAATTGCCATCGGCGCGGACATACAAAGATAGGTGATCATTTCCCCGTAATACCGTTGCGTCCAGGATACGATTCCGTACAAGACGGCGAAAACCACGGTGAGCACCTGCCCTAAGACCATGCCTTTTGCAACGAAGATCAACGCGGTGACGCCGATCAGCGAGGCAATCAGCGACGGAACGTCCTTTTTTTCGGGAAACAAAAATGCCAAGACGACGGCGACGGCGGAAACCGCCCACAGCGCCCATTCAAACGGGGTCAGTTGTTTCAAGGGATTGTGAAATTTTTTCATGACACTCCTTTGGGGCTTTAAAAACAAAAAGCCGCCGAACGTAGCGCCTCTTCTAAGACCTAACGATGGCGCTGGCTACCCGGTGGCAGTAGCATTATTATATCAGCAAATTTCTGTTCTGTCAATAAAATAAGGAGAAAAATATGGTAAAAGTTGGCACTTATCGGCATTTCAAAGGGGGCAGGTACGAGGTTATCGCCTTAGCAAAGCATAGTGAAAGCTTAGAAAGTATGGTGGTGTACCGCGCCTTGTACGGGGACGGGCAGGTATGGGTTCGCCCTGCGAGCATGTGGAACGAAGAGGTGGAATACAAGGGGAAAACGGTAAAAAGGTTTACCCTGGAAAACGCTTGACTTTTTTTGCGTGCGTAGTATAATAATGAGGATAGAAATTTTTAGGGCTAGCCCTTCTTTCGTTTATAACGAAAGAAAATGCTTAAAAAGAAAGTGAAAGTATTTATGTTGGCAATACGGTTATTTTACGACAACTTCACGTGGGAGCAGGTACCGGGGATCTTTTCGGTGTGGCATTTTGTCTTTATCGGCATCTTTGCGGCGCTGGTGGCGGCGGGGTTATATCTTTGCCGCAATTTGACGGGCGAGCAAACGCAAAAGCTCCTCTTTTGGATTGCAATCGGGGTCAGCGTAGTTGAGGTCATCAAGATCACGCTGCGCGTTTTAAAGGAAAGCGGCACGGATTCGTGGATCCCGCTGTATTATTGCAGCTTGTTTATCTACGCCGTTTGGATGAGTAGGAGCAAGGTAGAATGGCTCTCCCGCATGGGCTATGCGTATATGACGATGGGCGGTATTTTGGCGGCGTGTCTGTTCACGTTGTATCCGTCCACTTCGCTGGCGCTGTATCCCGCTTGGCATCCCGCCAGCTTACACAGCCTCTTATACCATACGGTGATGGCGTTTACGGGGTTGCTGATTTTGTGGAAAAAGCAATACGTCCCCCGCGCAAAGGACGGCATTTTATATGCAGCGTTCGTGTTGTTGGCGTGTGTCATCGGGTTCTTTATCAACGAGTGGGTGCACAGCAACTGCATGTTTCTGCATTACGCATTCAAGCTGCCTATTTTGGACGATCTGTTGGAATTTTCGCATCCGCTGTATATCCTGGTGGTTGTTTTGGCGCAGGCGGCAGGGATGTTCTGGGCGAATTTTGGGCTGTATCGGCTCTTTACAAAAGGAAAGAATAAAGGAGAATGATCATGAAGGATTTCGGTTATTTAATCCAAAACTTTTTCACACACAAGGACAAGCTTGCCCCGGCAGAGCAGCTGCCCGGCACGATGTTCACGCCGTTGCATTTTATTGTAGCGGGCATCATTTTGGCAATCGTAATCGCAGGCGCGATTTTGGTGCATAAGAAAGAAAAGCTGATCAAGCCGTTATTTATCATTCTGTGGGCGACGGTCACCGTTCTCGAAGTGGTGAAAATCACGTGGGAGAGCACCACGGGCAACGAGGTGCGCTTGGAGGTGACCGGGATTTTGCCCCTGTATCCTTGCAGTATCTTCATGTACGCTATGCCGTTTGCCATCTGGGGCAAGGATAGGGTAAAGACCGCGGCTTGCGGCTACGTCTGCACGCTGGGGCTTTTGGGCGGTTCGGTTAACTTCTTCTATCCCATGACCGTGCTGTACCGTTATTCGATCATTTCCTTTTCGGCAATGCATTCGATGATTTACCACGCGGTGATGCTGTTCACCTGCCTTACGATGCTGCTTTCGGGATATCATCGCTATACCCGCGTAAAAAGCGTGTGGGATCTGTTCCTGCCCGCCATTCCTACGCTGATTTTGTCCATCCCTGCGAACATCGTCAACTATACGGTGGGGGCGGATTATATGTTCTTCCGCGGCACCAGCGCCTTTTTGCCCGCGATCTTCGGGGATATGCAAAAGATCTGGATCACGTTGATTATTTACGCCCTGTATATCATCGTGCCCGCTTGTTTCTATCTACCCTCGTTTATTTCGCAGAAGATCAAAATGTCCAGAAACGTAGCCGAATAATCCCTATAAAAAATGCAAAAAACACCCCAAAAAAGGGTGTTTTTTTGTAAGATTTTATGCCAAGTATTGACAAAAAAACACGTCGATGGTACAATGTTTTTTAAGGAGAAAAAGCAATGAATGAAACCATAAAGAATATTATAGAAAGAAGAAGCTGTAAAAAATACCTTTCAAAGCCGGTGGAAAAAGAGCTGATTGACGCCGTGTTAGAGGCAGGTACGTATGCGCCTACAGGAAGAAATCGCCAACCTGTCAAGATTTTGGCGATTACCGATTTAAAAATTCGCGACCAGCTTAGAAAAATGAACGCGCAGATTATGGGGGTAGACGAGGGATTTGATCCGTTTTACGGCGCGCCCGTGGTGTTGGTAGTGCTGGCGGACCCTGCGGTGAATACCTATTTGTACGACGGCAGCCTGGTGATGGGCAATATGATGAACGCAGCGCACGCGTTGGGCTTGGGTAGCTGCTGGATTCACCGCGCGAAAGAGGAATTTGCCACCGAGTACGGCAAAGCCCTTTTGCACTCCTTGGGCATTGAGGGGGAATGGGAAGGCATCGGGCACTGCGTGCTTGGCTATGCCGACGGCGAGCTGCCTAAGGCAAGACCCCGCAAAGAGGGTTGGGTGCATTACGTATGAAAGTAGGGGTATCCACCGCCTCGCTGTTTTTGCGTATGGACAACGAGGACGCGGTGGCGCAGTTGGACGCCTTAGGGATAGAAATCGCCGAGGTGTTTTTGACCTCTTTTCATGAATACAATCCTGCGTTTGCCGAGCTTGTAAACCAACGCAAAGGTGCATTAAAGGTACATTCGGTACATATCCTAAACACGCAGATCGAACCGCAGCTATTTAACCGACATCATCGCGTGCGCGAAGATAGCTTTGCCCTGCTGGGGCAAGTGATGCGCTCGGCGCAAATTTTAGGCGCGAAGCATTACACCTTCCATGGCGGCGCAAGGTTTAAAAAGGCGTCGCGCGATCCTAAAAACGACGATTTTGCACGTATTGGCACCTGCTTGCAAGAGATTGCGGATTTTTGCAAACGCTATGGCGTGGCGCTGTGTTTGGAGAACGTGGAATGGTCCACCTATAATCGCCCGCAAATCTTTTCGGCAATGCAAGAATACGTCCCCGATTTAAAGGGAGTTTTAGATATCAAGCAAGCACGCATTTCAGGGGTCGATTACTTAGCATATTTGCAGGAAATGGGGGAAAATATTGCCACCGTGCATCTTTCCGATATTACAGCAGAGGGCAAAATGTGCTTGCCGGGAAAGGGGGTTTTCGATTTTGAACGGCTGATAAAACAGCTAAAAGACGTGGGTTTTGACGGCGCGTTGCTAATCGAGGCGTACAAGGACGATTATAAGGAAATGCAAGAATTGCAAACTTCCTGCGATTTTTTAAAAGAAATTGTGTATAAAATTGGATAATTTTAAAAAAAACTGTTGACAAAGGGATTTTTATATGCTATATTATAAATAGGATTAAATCCTAATAATAAGGAGAAACAGTATGAAATTTTATCAATGTGAAAAATGTAAGAAGATTGTCGTTTCCAAGGAAGAGCTTAGCTTGGAGGGCTGGACGGAGCTGATCCCTTGCTCCACGGATGCAGCGGTGGAAAAGCACGTGCCCGTAGCGGAAAAGAAATGTGGCAGATTGCGCGTTTCCGTAGGCAGCGTAATGCACCCTGCCACCGAGGCGCACTATATCGAGTGGGTATTGGTGGAAACCAAGGACGGCTACCAGATGAAGTACTTTGCGCCGACGGACACCCCCGAGGTGGCGTTTGCGTTAAAGGCAGGCGATGAAGTGGTGGGCGTATATGCGTACTGCAACCTGCACGGGCTGTGGAAAGCGTAAGGTAAAATTTTAGATAAAGCAAAACAAAAAATCGGGCGGGGAAACCCGCCCAAATACATAAAAAGGACGGGGCAGGTATGGGTTTAATGGATAAAAAAGCGTTAAATACGCTGACGTACGGGCTGTTTGTTTTGACAGCAAAGGAAGGGGAAAAGGATAACGGTTGCATCATCAACACCGCGCAGATGCTCACCACTGACCCCACGCGCGTGGTGGTGTTTGTCAACAAGGGCAATTACACCGAGGGTATGATTTCGCGCACGGGCATATTTAACGTTTCCGTGTTGCAGCGGGATACGCCGTTTGCGCTGTTTAAGCATTTTGGCTTTGCCTCTGGCAAGGACGTCGATAAGTTTGCGGATCGGGTCTATCCCCGCAGTGAAAACGGGCTGTATTATATCTATGAAAACGCAAACGCTTACCTTTCCTGCAAGGTGGTGGGACAGCACGATTACGGCACGCATACGCTGTTTGTGGGCGAGGTGGTGGAGGCAAGGGTGCTCTCTGACCATGGCAGCCTTTCCTACGAGCAGTATCTGACCGAAGTTAAGCCGCAAAGAAAGCCTGCGCCCGCGCCTAAGGAAGTCGGAGGCCAAGCGGTCTTAGGAAGACAATACACCAGTTCAACTCCTTGGCTCACAGAACGACATGGCTACGT
>JAZURU010000167.1:0-3447 GCA_045606365.1 Candidatus Scatosoma sp.
ATACGTTCCCCATTGAGGGTTCAATTGCAATGTCGTTAAAGTGATGTTTTTAATTACTGCATCCGTACCGATTGCACCAAACAAGCCAAACGTATTACTTGCACTTTCATTTTTAAAGGTAAATACGTAGCCGTTACCGTCAATCGTACCCTTAAAGCCGCAGGTTGCGCCGTCCAAATTAGCTACACCCGAATAATACGTACGATTATTTTTGCCAATAACAGTTTCCGCGCTACCAATGTCATTTTTCAACACATAGTAGCCGTAAACCGCAACCTTCTCACCAGTTGGCATAATTGCCATAAATTCGTCTGCCGAATTGATTTCTTTCGTAATCAGCAGCACGGGAACGGTGATTTTTACCGTTTCGTCGCCATTTGTCGCCAATACGATAAAGTTCTGTTCGCCGTGGTACTGCGTAGCGCTCTTCAATGCCGTGGGGAACATCAATACCGACGGATTAAACCCAAACGTATATTCGGTGTCGCCCGCCGTCATCGTGATAGATTGCACGTCATAATCCTTATATTCGCGCAAGCTAATTGCAAAATCCGAATCCGTCAACAGCAATTTCTGTCTTTCGCCACTCAACGTGACCTCGGTCGCGCCCGCGCCCGTAGCATTATAAGTGATGCCCTCCAGCACCGTTTCGCCGTTGCTGGCGTCCATACCTTGCGCCACGTAGGTTTTCCCTTCGTAGCTTACGCCGCCCGAAGAGTCAGCCGAATAATGCCCTACTTCGGTAGGCGCAAGCCCGCTGATATAGCAGTTTGTAAAGGTACACAGATAAATATCCCACGTTGCCGAACCGCCGTTCAAGCCCAAATACAGCTGACTGCCACCGCCAAGCAGCGAGGCAATGCTCGCACCCGTGATATTGAACTGCACGTTGGTAAACGTACAACCCTTGAAACCCTGATAACACAATACGCCATAAAGCACGTCCGTGTTTGTAAAATTGTTCAGATTAAACACCACGTTTTCAAAAGCAGCCTCTTGTGCGGCAATACCCAACAATTGCCTCTCTGTGCTGGTCGCCACCAATCCGTTTTGCGTGAACGCAATGTTCTTAATCAATGCGCCTGGTGCAATACCGCCAAACCAGCCGTATTTCATATACGTACCGCTGTTCGTCAAGGTATAGCCCCTGCCGTCGATCGTACCGCAGAAGCCCTTTACGCCGCCAGTAGTAGCAACAGGACCGTTGGAGGTATTTGTATCTGGATACAAACGGTTTACGTTGTTCGTGCTAACCGTAATATCGTTGCCCAACACGAAATAGCCGTCCTTGAGCTCCGTTGTCGTGCTCGGCTGGATATTTTCCTGCCATTCTTGCAAGGTGGTGATCTTCGCCGTTACAACCGTGACAGGCAGCGTGATAACGTACCTATCATCGCCCTTTGCCACAACCACCTTGCCCTGCTTTTCGCCGTGCCACGTAATATCCTGCTTTTGGGCAGACGTAACGGTCAAATTGTCAAGGCTCGTACCCAGCGAAACGCTATTTTCCGCGTCCGCCAAGGTGATCGCTTCCACCGTATAATCGGTAGGAATGGAAACGTCCAAGCTGTGCGTATTATCCGTCATCAAAAGGTCTTGGTTTTTGCCGTTTACCACCACAACGATGCTATCCGACAAATTCCCCAGCGTAGCCGTAATGGTGGCGATACCCGCTTTCCCAATTACCAAGCCGCCGTTTTCAACCGTAGCAACCTCTTCGTTATCCGTTTGATATTGCACCATCAGGTTGTTTACCGTATCTTCCTTATATACGGGCGTGATTGTAAGAGGCAGGCTGAGCGCCGCGCGTGCGTTGCTCTGTTCTACCGTAATCGTATCCTGCAGGAAAGAAAACGTTGCAATCGCGTCTTCTACGTAGTTCCCCAAATACCCCAGCTGGGTCGAATTAAACGGCTTACCGTTTGCATCCACCCCGTCCTGCAGCGCACCGCTGGCAACGTACGTCAACGAACGCACCTGCGGGTTTTCCGCCCAATAATAAGTATTGCCCGATCTTACGTAAGCGCGCGCAACAATCGCTCTGCCGTAATCCGTTGCAGGAATATCGTACAGAACGGCGTTGAAATGATAATAATCCGCCGTCGTTTTCGAAGAAAATACGTGCGCCTTAACCTTTTTAGCGTTCAGCGTTTCGTGCGTAAGCGTGTTAGGCTCGCCGTTCAGCATATCCAGCGGAATCATATAAACGCCCGCTTCCTTGTTCTCGCCTAAACCGTCGTAATACGCCTTATTCACCCACGCGGAAAAACGGATAGCGCTGTCGTCCACACGTACGGACGCGCCCTCTACCATTTCTACCTTGTCCGTGGTCGCCGTCGCTGCCGCTGCGTCCACCGTCGAACCCATAGGCAACAAAATGCCGCCCAGCAAGCACGCCAGCGTCACAACGCCCATCGTAAGGGAAGCAAGCCATTTCGTAATCTTATTCATTTTCATACCGTTTGCCCTCCTTAACCGCGCTCCCAACCGTCAAAGTCGGTTTGGTTGTCCTCGCCATTCGCTTCCCCACTGGTACGAATAGCGTCTTCGAAAGAAAAGTAGGTGATTTTCATAATCAGCTCTTCATAATCCTTCATTGCTAAATCTCCCTTCAATAAAATCTTTTATTTTAACAGACAATCTTGCTGCCTGTATATTTCAGGTTGTTTCCTCACCGCTTATCTCGTTCTTATTCCTCACCGCTTATCGCGCTTTGAAAAATTTTTCTTTTTAAGAGTTTTTATTTGTTGTAAGATACAACAAATAACCCCTAGGGGTTGCGCCGCGTTTTTTCATGCTTTCGCGGCCATTTTCGTTTGATTATGTATATACGCCCGTTTGTTTATTATTCCCTTTTTGGGTTGCTGGCGTTTTCGGGACTATTTCCGCGCGCTATGGGCGCTTTCTGCGTGCGCCGCTTGCACTTCCTCATCTGTTGCCATGCGTAGCACCCGTTTGACCCGTTCGGGATCGTACGGAGCGTTCATTTCCGTAAACCGCCGAGCGCAATCGACACAAACGATCTGTTCCGTATGGTGCTTGCCCATACGCACCCAGACGTAATCGCCTGCCTGCACGTCGCCCGTTTCCTCATAGTACCAATAATTGCAGCCAGCACATCCCAGCGGACTGACGCCCACGAACGTTAATTTTCCCTTGCCTTGTTCATAATCTGGATACGCCGCATAAAATTCCGCCCTAAGCGCCGCAGCGAAAGCCGCCAACTCTTCCCTATGGAAAAGCAAGGTATATACCCCGCCAAGAAAGCTCTTTTTATCCTGCGAACGCATCAGCAGCCGCACCGCCATCATGCAATCCTTTTCCCTACGTTCTCTGCGGGAAAGAGGTTTTCCGTTTTCACAGCCTCCGTTCGGATACAGATCGACGGCAAGCCCCGCTTTTTCAAAGGAGAGGGAATATTCTTTTGCGTACGCCCCGGCAAGCAGC
>JAZURU010000168.1:0-4734 GCA_045606365.1 Candidatus Scatosoma sp.
GTATATTGAGTTTGGGAAAGGGGTCTGCTATTCGCCAAATCGTAAGCGATTTTGAACACGCTGGGTACATCACCTCTGTAACTTTAGTTAATATGGCAGATTATGGTGTACCTCAAACAAGGCAGAGAGTAATAATTATAGGGCAAAGAACGGATTTAGGAAAAAAGATGTTGTTCCGTTTCCCTGCGTCCACTCATTCAAAAAACGGGAAACCGCTTCCTTGGGTTTCTGTAAAAGAAGCGATAGGTCATTTCCCCGATCCGACAGAAGAGCATTCTGTCCTGAATCATATTTGTTCCTCCTACAAGGTGGAGTATCGCAATTTTACTGGGCATCGACAGACCGATCCTGACAAGCCATGTCCGACTATTTTAGCACGAGGAAATGGAAAAGGGGGTGTTTGCGCCATACCGCACTATAATGGTACGAGGAGATTAACGATTCGTGAAAGTGCAAGCGTTCAAACTTTCCCAGAAGACTTCGAGTTTATCGGAACGATGGGAGCTTGTTATAGACAAATTGGCAATGCTGTTCCTGTCAGGTTCGCTAAATTATTAGGCGAAGAATTAATCAGGTTAGAAAAGGAAGAAATCAAATGAAGGTAGTATCTTTGTTTAGCGGGGCTGGCGGTCTTGATTTGGGATTTATAATGGCTGGTCACACAATAATTTGGGCAAATGATTTATACGAAGATGCAGTAGAAACATACAGAAAGAATATTGGAGATCATATTATTTGCGAAGATATATCGAAAATCGATGCGGCAGATATTCCTGATTGTGATATTGTAATTGGGGGGTTTCCGTGTCAGGGCTTTTCGGTTGCAAACACTAAACGTCATGCGGATGATACAAGAAATGCATTATATAAACAGTTGATTCGTGTAATTGATGCTAAAAAACCCAAATTTTTCTTAGCTGAAAATGTCAAGGGACTAACAAATATGTTAGGTGGAAAAGTATTTGAAATGATTTTGTCCGATTTTCGTGCTTTGGGTTATACCGTCTGTGCAAAAGTGTTAAATGCCGCTGATTTTGGTGTTCCGCAAACACGGCAGAGAGTTATTATTGTTGGAGTTCGTTCGGATTTGGATTTTGAATATATATTTCCGTCACCTACGCACGACAAAAATGGCATCAACGGCTTACCAAAATGGGTCGGAGTCTTGTCGGCATTGTCCGCCATTCCTGACCCTGACCAACCTAACGATTTGCCAAATCATGAATATTCAAAGTATAAATTAGAGTTTAACGGTTATTTGGGTCATCGTCCGCTTGATCCCGACAAACCTGCACCTACCGTTACCGCAAGAGGAGACAGCAAAGGCGGAGTGGTTATTTTGCCACATCCCAACGCAACACGAAGAATGTCTTGTAGGGAACTTGCGACAGTACAGAGTTTCCCATTGAGATTTGAGTTTGCGGGCAATCGGTCATCCGTATATAGACAAATTGGCAATGCTGTTCCGCCATTATTGGGATGCGCCGTAGCCCGTATGTTTAACGATTTTGAGGAGAAATAATATGTTGCCTAAAAATTATATACCAGTTAAGCCTTTTCCTGAATTTAAGTGGAAATGGGCATGTTTACAATGTACAGAGGGATTGAACGACCCTGTTGTATTGCTTGGCGTTTTGTTTAGGATGCGAAAATTGGAGCCACTGGGCGTAAAATATAGTTCAGATGAGTTCGCAAAAGAACTAATAGATTTATCTAATGACATAAAAGATTCTGTCGGTGTTGATTTAGAAAGAAGAACTGGTGAACGCAATTTAATTAGAAATTCAGGTCAGTATTGGAGAGCTTTGGGCTTAATTCCGCCAGGCGGTCGTTCGGGTCAAATTCAATTGACCGAATTTGGTAGGCGAGTTGCCGATCGTGATATTTCGCAAACCGAATTTGCAGCAATAACAATTCAAACCTTTAAATTGCCTAACGCCCAGATTCAAAGTCAGCAGGAATGTGCACGTTGGCTTGAACACAATTTGGTTTTGTATCCATTAAGACTGATTCTTGAAATACAAATGAAACTTCAAGAGCTGGGACAAGGTTTTATAACTACGGAAGAACTGATAAAAGTGATTATTCCATTGTCGGGATGCCATGCTGAAATAGAAGACTATGTTAATTTCATACTATGGTATAGGGCGGGCGAAATATCTCTAATCGGATGGCCCAATTGTTGCCCCGAAGCTAATGACATGCGTATAGCACGAGAATACTTATTGTTCCTTTCAAATTACGGATATATCAATCTTGTAGGCGGAAACACAAGGATGGCTGAAAAGTATGAAATTAATGCCGTCATTTTAGATGAAATTTCTGCAATCATTGCTCAAAAGTCCAAAGACGAATCCCTTATATCCGCGTTAGCTCAAATTCGAGCAACAGAAGTTACATCTGAAGTTGAAAGAAAACGCGTTCAAACAATGAGAACGACCAGACCAAACCAAGCAAACTTTAGAAGAGAAGTACTTAAGGCATGTCAGCGTTGTGTAATTACAAATGTTACGATGCCCGAGGTTTTAGAAGCTGCACATATAAAGCCCTTCAAATATAATGGAGAAGATACTGTCGCCAATGGATTTGCAATGCGAACCGACATACATACATTATTTGACACAGGACATTTACGCATTTCAGAAACAGGAATCGTTGAACTATCTTCGAGGGCAAGAATGGATTATGGCGCATTGATTCCTCCGCGTATTGTAATTCCTGAATTCACAAATAAAGAGTTCTTGCGATGGAGATGGGAGAATTATAACGGAATGTAATCAGCGATATATTCCCAAGCACCGCCATAAAATCAAGGACAAATGTTTCTTTCCACCTATGGCTTTGAGACTTTTTGGAGTTTCCACCCCCGTTTTTTGACCGGTTTGAGACCTTTTGGAGTCTTGACCCAAGTGGAAATCCTCGATATGCCCTGCGGGGTGTGACGTGGACACCATAAAACGATTTCCGCAATCCATTAAAAGGCGGTGCAAAATCGGTGCTTTGTGATAAAAGCACGAAAAGACAGTCTGGCAAAAAAATAATCTCTTGACATTTTTTTAATTTTGTGTATAATATAATACAAGAAAATAATTTAGGAGAGATTTTTTATGGCAAAGAAGAAAATTGATATACCCGAAGGATTGGTAATGTCCATATTTATGATTGTGCTGGGCATCTTATTCCTGGTGATGAAGAGTGGCGTTATCGGCTTAGCGGTGACGATTTTGGGTATCGCGCTGATTGTATCGGCGGTGTTGGATCTTTTGAACAAGGATATGACCTCTTGCGTGGTGAAGGCGGTCATCGGCGTATGTGTGCTGGTGTTTGGCAATCTGTTTTTAAACGTTGCCCTCATCATCATCGCGGCGGTAATGCTGGTGTACGGCATTTTAGAGCTGGTGAACCTGTTTAAAGCAGGGAAAAAGGACCTTGTCAAGTTCATTGAACCCGTGGTAATCGTGGTCATCGCGGTTGCGTTGCTGGTCAGCCATTGGGTGGCAATCGACCTCATCTTTATCATCATCGGTATTCTGTTCATCGCAGAAGGCGGTTTGGGCTTGCTGAATTGGTTGAAGAAATAATCGGTTGCATTTGTATAGCGTCCGTAAAACCCTGCCCGTGCGGCAGGGTTTTTTCAAAGGGGGAAACATGGAAGAAAAAGTGAAAATTTGGCTGGACGACGTACGTCCTGCGCCCGAGGGATATTTGCTTGCCTGCAGCGTTAATCAGGCAATCGCCTTGATTGAAACAGCCGAAAAGGCGGGGGCAGGTATTGAAATAATCGATTGCGATCACGATTTGGGGGATTATTATCCCGACGGTGGCGACGGGATTAAGTTGCTGGATTGGCTGTGCGAACGGCAAACCTTTTATCCCATAGCTCTGCACACGGCAAATCCCGTCGGCAGGGAAAATATGCTGCGGCTTTTACGCAGGCATTGGCGCTAAAAAACAGTTTTATTTATGCAAATGGGGGCTTTTGTTAATATACTTTTCGAAAAATCTATTGTATAATAGGGGTAGAAATCAGGCATATTGCCAAGAGGAGTGCAGAATGAAAAAAATTGTAATTTTAGGGTGTGAAAATTCGCATGCGAATATGTTTTTAAGCTTTTGGAAAGCGAACCCCAAGTATAAGGACGTGGAAGTTTTGGGCGTATACAGCCACGAAAGAGAGGCGGCGGAAAAGCTGGCGGCGGAATTTGGCGTGCCTGTGATGGACGCTTATGACGAGGCTGTGGGAAAGGTAGACGGCGTTATTGTCACAGCTCGTCACGGGGACAACCATTATAAATATGCGAAGCCCTACATAGCCAGCGGCGTGCCTATGTTTATCGACAAGCCCATCACCGTCAAGGAAGAAGAGGCGGTGCAAATGATGCGGGAATGTATTGCGGCGGGTGTGCGCTTGACGGGCGGTTCGTCCTGTATTCACGACGATTGGGTGCAGGCGTTAAAAAAGCAGCATCAGGACCAAGAGGACGGTGAAACGTTGGGTGGATTTTTGCGTTGCCCCGTCAATCTCGACAACCCCCACGGCGGTTTCTTCTTTTACAGTGAGCATTTGATCGGCGTTATGTCCGAAATTTTTGGCTACGACGTAAAGAGTGTAAAGGCGTTTAAAAACGGGGATAAGATCACCGTCGTATTCCGTTATCCGAACTTTGATATTACGGGCTTGTACGTGAATATGAACTTCACCTGCTATTCGGCGTGCCGCGTTTCCGAACACCA
>JAZURU010000169.1:0-3308 GCA_045606365.1 Candidatus Scatosoma sp.
ACGACGCTCGTGAACGAAATGCTCGCCCAAGGCGGCGTATTCCGTGAAAATCAGCAGGTGCAGGATAGGGTAATGGATTCGGGCGATCTGGAAAAGGAGCGTGGAATTACCATTCTTGCAAAAAACACCTCCGCGCGATGGGGGGATGTTAAAATTAATATCGTAGATACCCCGGGGCATGCGGATTTCTCGGGCGAGGTAGAGCGTGTACTCAAAATGGTGAACGGCGCGCTGATCCTTGTGGACGCTGCGGAAGGCCCTTTGCCGCAGACCCGTTTCGTTATGCAAAAGGCGTTGGAGCTTGGATTAAAGCTGATTATCGTCATCAATAAGGTGGACCGCCCCGACGCGCGTATCGATGAGGTCGTGGAGGAAATGCAGCTACTCATGATGGAGCTGGACGCTACCGACGAACAGCTGGAAAGCCCGATCGTGTATTGCTGCGGCAGGCAGGGGACTTCTTCCCTTACTCCTGACAAGCAGGGGGCGGATCTTTCTGCTCTGTTTGAAACAATCATCGAAACCATCCCGCCGATGGACGTGGATGTGGACGGTTCGGGGCAATTGCTGGTTTCTTGTATCGACTATAACGAGTTTGTGGGTAGAATCGGTATCGGTAGGATTGAACGCGGGCGTATCCGCGCAAACGAGCCCGTCAGCGTCTGCAATTTCTTGGATAACAAGGTGCGTACCAACTGCCGTATCGTCAATCTCTATCAGATCGAGGGGCTGGAACGTACCCCCGTTGCCGAGGCACAGGCGGGCGATATCGTCGTCTTTTCAGGGATCGATGGCTTGAATATCGGGGATACCGTGTGCGAGCCGAGCTGCGTAGAGCCCGTACAGTTCGTCAAGATTGAAGAGCCGACGGTGGAGATGACTTTCTCTGTCAACGACAGCCCTTTTGCGGGCAAGGAAGGGAAATTCGTCACGACCAGACAGCTGCGCGATCGGCTGTATAAGGAGCTTTTGCGTGACGTTTCTCTGCGTGTGAACGACACCGAATTTGCGGATAGTTTCCGCGTCTGCGGTAGAGGGGAAATGCACCTTTCCATTCTCATCGAAACGATGCGCCGCGAAGGGTATGAATTTCAGGTATCCACGCCCAAGGTGCTGTATAAGGAGATTGACGGCGTCCGTCACGAGCCGATGGAACGCTTTGTTGCGGACGTGCCTGAGGATATGACCGGCCCCGTGTTTGCCGCGATGGGCAACCGAAAGGGGATGCTGCTGCAAATGACGGCGGTGGGCGAAAGAATGCGCCTGGAATTTATCGTGCCTTCGCGCGGGTTGTTCGGCTACAAGAGTGAGTTTTTGACGGATACCAAGGGGCAAGGTATCATGAATACGGTATTTTTTGCATATGAACCTTATAAGGGGGATATGCAAAGACGAAATACGGGGTCGCTTGTCGCCTTTGAAACGGGTGACGCGGTGACCTACGGCTTGTTCAACGCGCAGGGCAGAGGCACTCTGTTCGTCACGCCCGGTACGCCCGTCTATGAGGGTATGGTCGTGGGCTATACCAACCTCTCGGACGACATCAACGTGAACGTCTGCAAGACCAAGCACTTGACCAACACCCGTTCTTCGGGTAGCGACGACGCATTGACTTTGGTGCCCGTCAGCAAAATGAGCCTAGAGGAATGTTTGGAGTTTATCGCCGATGATGAGCTGCTTGAGGTGACGCCGAAATCCTTGCGTATTCGCAAGCGCATTTTGGATAGCGAGCTGCGCGCAAAGGCTAGGTTCAGAGAGAAGAAAAATAACTGATTTTGATTTAAACAAGAGGCTTTTAAAGCAAAAATCGAGCTATTCTTGCCCAAAATTAACTTGTTTTGAAGCAAAAAAGGACATAGGGATAAAGATGACAGAAAAGAAAACGAACGGCGTATTGATCATTCCCGCCTACAATCCAACCGAAAAATTTGTAGATTTTGCCGTTAGGACGGCGGAATACTTTTACGATATTATCGTTGTGAATGACGGCTCGAAAGCGGAATGCGCCGAAGTGTTTGCAAAAATTGAAGAAAGGCTGGGCACGCGCCTGCATTTTCTGCAACATGAAAAGAACCAAGGGAAAGGGGTTGCCCTGAAAACGGCGTTTGCCTATTTCCAAAGAAGTGGGCTGGCGGAAGAATACGTTGGCGTGATCACAGCCGATTGCGACGGTCAGCATGAGGTGGAAGATATTGTGATGCTGGACGAAAAACTGGGGCTGGAGCATACCCGCTGTATGCATATCGGACATAGGGATCTAAACAGCAAGATTATGCCTTTCCGTTCTAAGCTGGGCAACAAGACGACAGCGGCGTGTTTTTCGCTGTTGTACGGTGTAAAGCTGAAAGATACGCAGACGGGGCTTCGGGCGTTTTCTGCAGATATTTTAGATTGGCTGTTGCAGGTCAAGGGAGAACGCTTTGAATACGAGATGAACATGTTGGTGCACAGCAGGGACGCCGGTATTCACCTTTACGAACACCCCATTGCAACCAAATATGAGGAAAAACATACCTCTCATTATTCCACTTTCCGCGATAGCTTTAAGGTGGCTCGGGTGCTGTTTGCTCCGCTGGTCAAGTACATTGTTGCCGCGCTGTTGGGCGCGGGCGTGGACGTGGGGCTGTTCGCGCTGTTTTCTAACGTGGTGCTGCCGTTGTGGGGCTTTGAAAATATTGCTAACGTTATTCTGCTTGCCACGGTAGGGGCGCGCATCTTATCCAGCGTGGCGAATTTCCTCTTTAACCGTTTCCTGACCTTTGGCGGCAAACGGATTTCGAAAAACAGTATCTGGAAATATTACCTGCTGTGGGGGCTGCAGATGGCGGCGTCCTACGGCGCGGTGCTCGGATTGACGCTGCTTTCAGGCGGCGGTGAGATCTGGTGGAAGCTGGGGGTGGATCTTTTGCTTGCCATTGCCAGCTATCAGGTTCAAATGCGTTGGGTGTTCAAGTTGAAACAGCCTAAGGGAAGTAAGTAAATGGGAAACGGCGGATTCGCCGTTTTTCTTTTGCGAAAAATGGGTTAGAGAAGCCCTCGCGCGACAATATTATATATACGTGTGTGTACGCGTGGGAATGGGGATCCGTTCGACACGCCCTTGCGGGCTGCTCAGGATGACAGGGGATGGCGTGCGTGAATTGCGGCGATAGCCGTGTGAATTGAAAACTGTTGGTTTTCGTGAATTGTTTGCCAGCGGCAAACGTTGTGGAAGGATTTAGGAACACCTCATCCACCGCAAGCGGTCCCCCTTCCCCTCAAGGGGAAGGCAAGAAAAGGGGGCTCAAGGGGAAGGTAAGAGAACGGGA
>JAZURU010000170.1:0-2306 GCA_045606365.1 Candidatus Scatosoma sp.
TGGAACATAGGCGAATGGGTCGCGTCGTCGTCCGAACGGAACACTCTACCGGGGGAAAGAATTTTGATGGGGGGCTGCTCCTTTTCCATCACGCGGATTTGCCCTGCGGAGGTCTGCGTTCTCAGCAGCAGATTTTCCGCCAAATAGAAAGTATCTTGCATATCCCTCGCGGGGTGATCCTTGGGGGTATTCAGCGCCGTGAAGTTGTAATAATCGGTTTCCACCTCAGGCCCTTCAAACACCTTAAAGCCCATGCCTGCGAAGATGTCGATCAGCTCGTTCTTTACCAAAGTGATGGGGTGCAACGCGCCTGCGCGGTATTTTTTGCCAGGCATAGAAATGTCGATACGCTCCGCGGCGTATTTTTGCTGCATTTCCTTTTCTTTTACAATCGCAGCGCGCGCCTCAAAAGCCGCCTCCATACTCTGTTTAAACTCGTTGACGATTTTACCAAAGACGGGTTTTTCTTCCTTGGGCAAGTCCTTCATCCCTGTCATTACCGTCTTCAATTCCTGTTGGAATTTCACTTTCAGCTCGTACAGCGCCCTGCCGCTTTCCGTGCCCTCCATTGCCGCCAAAATTTCGGCGCGCAACGCATTGATTTTTTCCTGCATATTCTTTCTTCCTCCGAAGTTTGTTTTTGATAGAATGTAAGCATTGCCCACGGCGCGCATTCACGCAATATGCAAACATTGCATTTCATTTAAGATCCTTGCCGTTATCAAACAAAAACGCCCCGTATGCACAATGCACACAGGGCGACGTAAACCGCGGTACCACCTGTATTCGCAAGGCGTTTGCCCTGCCTCTTTTTCGCTTTCACGCGCGAATCACGGCGACGACTACTCTTCTTTCCCCGTCGCAGCTCCCAAGCGAAACGGCAATTTTTCTTCGCCTCGCGCCTTACAGCCTACGGACGCGATCTCTGGTGGACGAATATGTGAAAAACGCCAACTTGTTCTCAGCCTTTTCTAATTATTCAACATTATATCGGTTTTATCCCTTTTTGTCAAACGTTTTGCAGCCCGTTTTTACCTATGAGGTCTAATTTCGCACAAAAAAACGGGCTTGATAAGCATAGACGCCTTTCAAGCCCGTGTTCTTATTTGCTTACGCGTTATGATTGACCACTGCGCCAACGATGCCCGCAGCCAAGCTTGCCACCGAGGCAGCCGCCGTCAGTACGCCCCAGATGACCAACCCTACATCAAAATAGCAGATCGCAAAGAAACAACCTGCGCCCGCTGCGATCACGCCAAAGATCACGTTTAAAATCCTTACCGCCTTATGTACCGCAACGCCCCGTCTTGGATACAGTAGCATAATTGCGCCGCTGACGGCCTGGAAAATCATCGCTAATGCCATCGCGGGAAACTGAATCATAACCGCCAAGGAAAACACCACGGCAAGCCCGATCCCTTCCGCGCCCTCCAAGGAGGATTCGGCAAAATTCCAAACCCCCAAATCCAACAATACGAACGCCACGCTTGCGAGACACATAAATGCCGCCGCAAGGTTAAACACGCCGCCAAAAATCATTTTTTTCTCCGTCATATTTGCCTCCTATCGGTGGTAGACGGTTTCTTATTTTTCTTTCAAAACCGTCAAAATTTCCTGCAAAAGCAGGGTATTCGCCATTGCCTTTTCTTCGGCAGCCTTTGCCTCCGCCGCAGCAGCCGCAGCAGCCGCCGCCGCAGCAGCCGCTTCCTCCGCTTCTTTTGCAACCTTCGCTGCTTGCACTCTCGCCTCGTAGATTGCCAATGCCTCTTTCTTGCTTACCTTTTCTTCCTTGCGAATTTTACGCAATTCTCTTCTCAACTGGCGCTTGGTAGCTGCCTCGCCCTCTACCTTGTTTTTTGCGTCGTTCAAGCTGTTGATGATTTTGACGATCGTAAACAGCACGAATGCAATCAGCAAAAAGTTGATGATGGCGCTAAACAGCTCGCCCCATTGCAAGCAAAGGGACAGATCCAACGTCGTCGTACCGTCCTCCAAAGTGATCCACGCATCGGGCGTGAGTGGCGTGACGATCGCCGACAGACCTTCACCGGGCAACACCAACGACAGCAACCAGTTAATAAACGGCTTTAACAAGAAATTCGAAAGCCCGTTTACGATCCCCGTGAACGCACCGCCGACGATAACACCGACGGACATGTCGAGGACGTTGCCACGCGTGATGAACTTCTTAAATTCGGCAAAGAAACCCGTGCCTTTTTCCTTTTTCGCCATAATTCTACCTCTTTCGTTTTTTTATTGTATATATGCGCAATCGCACACACACGCATATTTTCCTCAATTATTAT
>JAZURU010000171.1:0-2947 GCA_045606365.1 Candidatus Scatosoma sp.
GCCTCCGTCGGGTGGGTCGCACCGACCACAGCGCCTACCGCCGAATAACCGTATTTCCCGACGGTGCTTTCCCCCCACTTCTCCACCAAGCCGCCCATATATTCGTAGATAGGCTTGCCGTTTTCCAAAACGAGGTTTTGCAGCTCGCCACTAGAAGGGTTAGAGGTCTTTACCAAAACGAAGATCCCCTTGTCGTTCTTTTCACACTGTTCAACAAAGGGCGCGATCCCGTCCGTGCCCAAATAGCCGTTCACCGTCACGTAGTCGGCAGGGAAAGGCTGGTAGGCGTTGCCGTTGACCTCGGTTTCCCCAAGGAAGGTCTTTGCATAGCAGGACGCCGTCGAGCCGATGTCGTTGCGCTTTGCATCCGCAATCACGACCAAGCCCTTGTCCGCCGCATATTTGAGGGTTTCTTCATACGCTTTCATGCCCGCCACGCCATACATTTCGTAATAGGCAATCTGCACCTTGACGGAGGGAACGATATCATAGACCGTATCCACGATCCTTTTGTTGAATTCAAGCACCCTCTCCGCCGCGTCGGCAAACGTCGTTGCGCCCGATTTCATTTCCTCGGGCAGATAATCAAACAGCGTATCTAAGCCTACGCAGGTCGGGTTTTGCATTTCGATGATTTTTTCTATCAGCTTATCCGTAATCATGTCGTACTCCCTTATTTTTTACGCCTTGTATTTGATCTCGCCGTCGACGATCGTGTATTTCACCACGCCCGAAAGCTTGTAGCCGTTGAACGGCGTGTTCTTACCCTTGCTGAGGAATTTCGAGCTGTCCACCGTCCATTCTTCGTCAACGCCTACAATCGTTAAATCGGCAACCGTATCCTTGGCGATCTCGCCCCCCTCTAAGCCCAAAATCTTTGCGGGCTGGTAGGACATTTTGTCCGCGATTTCACTCAGCGACATCCGCCCCGTCTTATACAGATATTGCAAGGCAAAGCCAAGCGAGGTTTCTATCCCGCTGATCCCGAACGCCGCCAACGGATATTCCACGTTTTTATCGTCTGCATGGTGAGGAGCATGATCGGTGACGATACAATCCAGCGTGCCGTCCTTTAAGCCCTCCAAAATCGCCTGACGATCCTTCTCTTCGCGAATGGGCGGGTTGACCTTGGTGTTCGTATCGTAAGAACGAATGATCTCGTCCGTCGCCGCAAAATAATGGGGGCAGGTTTCCGCCGTCACCTTGACACCAGCCCGTTTCGCATCGCGAATCAGGCGTACGCCACTGTACGTAGATACATGGCAAATATGCACGGGGCAATCCAACTCTTCTGCCAAAGCCAGCTCCCTTGCGATTACGATATCCTCCGCCGCGCGGGGGATCCCTTTGATGCCTGTGATCGTCGCGGACAAGCCCTCGTGTACCGAACCGCCGTCCACCAGATCCTTATCCTCGCAATGGCAGAGGCACTTTAAGCCAAAGCCCTTGGCGTACAGCATTGCGTTATACATCAAACGAGTGTTCTTCACCGCAACGCCGTCGTCCGAAATCGCAACTGCGCCAGCCTTTTGCATGCTGCCAATGGCGGCAAGCTCTTCCCCCTTGCTGCCCTTGGTGATTGCGCCGATGGGATGAATTTTGCAAAGGTTCACCTCTTTTGCCCTCGTCTTGATGTAGCTGACCACCACCTTATTGTCGGTGACAGGGTTGGTGTTCGGCATACAGCAGACCTGCGTAAAGCCTCCCTTTACCGCCGCCTGCGCGCCGCTTTCGATGTTTTCCTTTCTTTCAAAGCCCGGCTCGCGCAGATGTACGTGCATGTCGATGAGCCCGGGGAAAACGTGCAGACCGCTTGCGTCCAGCACCTCTTCGCCCACTTCGTCAATCGCATCGGCAATCCTTACAATTTTGCCGCCCTGCACCAAAACGTCCTTTTTTGCCGTGCCATCCTTTAAAACCAGCGTTCCGTTTTTGATAATCATGCGTTTGCCTCCCTATATTCGTTCAGCAGGTACAGCAGCGCCATACGCACCGCCACCCCAGAAAGTACTTGGTCTTCAATGTGACTTCTTTCGTGGTCGATCACTCCGCTGGAAAGCTCTACCCCGCGGTTGACAGGGCCGGGGTGCAACACGATTGCGTTGGGGCTTGCGTACGAGAGCATTTTCTCGTCTACGCCGTAGAACGCCGCATATTCCCCAAGCGAGGGGAAATTGCCCGCCTGCTGACGTTCCAGCTGGATTCTAAGCCCCATCACAACGTCCGCGCCGTCCAACGCCTCTTCGCGGCTCTTGCAAATTTTTGCGCCCAACTGATCCATCGCCCGCGGAATCAGCGTTTCGGGGGCGAACATACGAACCTCCGCGCCCATCGTCCGCAAGCCGAACAGGTTGGATTTCGCCACGCGGGAATGCTTGATATCCCCCATGATTGCCACCTTCAAGCCCTTTAAGCTGCCGAACACCTCCTGCATCGTCAGCATATCGAGGAGTGCCTGCGAGGGATGCTCGTTCATGCCGTCGCCCGCATTTAAAACGCTTGCTTGCACCGTCTTAGACAAAAGATGAGGCGCGCCGCCCATCGGATGCCGAATGATGATAAAATCGTTTCTTTGCGCGTCGAGCGTCTTGCCCGTGTCCACCAAAGTTTCACCCTTCGCCACCGAGGAGTTGCCCGCCACGATGTTGATTGTCGTCGCGCCTAAATATTTTGCAGCCTGTTCAAAGCTGGTGCGCGTACGCGTTGAATTTTCATAGAACAAAACGGTTGCCGTCTTGCCCGACAAATAATCCATCCTTTTTTCGCCGTTTTTGATGCGCTGTTTCATCTTAGCCGCAAGGTCTAAAATTTCATAAATTTCTTCCTCGCTGGCGTCAATCAGCCCTAATACGTCCTTTCTTTTCAGCATCTTTATCTCCTGTTTTGCATAAAAAAAGTCTTGGGCGTAGTACCCAAGACTTCACTTCGGCACTACTTCCGCCGTTTT
>JAZURU010000172.1:0-9036 GCA_045606365.1 Candidatus Scatosoma sp.
CGATACCGACGTAGTATTTACGAACTTCGGCAACAATGAGGGTAGCATGTCCGCAAACATCAACCTTTTCCGTGCCCGCTGGCAGGAAAAAGCTATCCCCACGCGCAAAGCTTTCATCCCCGATTTTCCCTTCGCCGTCCACCACGCAAACGCATTTGAACGAGCCCTCGTCCATCGGCAAAGCCACCGTGCCGTCCAAACAGACCTTGGTGGTGGTGAAATACTTGCTTGCCCCCAGCAGCTCGCCAAACGAACGCTGGATTTTTAACACCTTATTTTCATATCGGTTCAACGCTGCCACCTTCAACGCCTTGTCCACGTGCAGCTGCCTTGTCATGCCGTTTTTGTCCTTTCTGCCGTAATCGTAAACGCGATAGGTCAGGTTGCTGTTTTGCTGGATTTCGCAGATTAAGCAGCCCGAACCGATGGCGTGGATCGTGCCCGAGGGAATGAAATAACAATCTCCCGCTTTCACCTCGTAAAAGTTCAAAAGCTCGGTCAAGGTGTTGTTCGCAATCGCCTGCTGCAGTGCCTCCGCCGTTACGTCCTGCTGAAAGCCTACGTACAGCCCCGCCCCCTCTTCCGCCTCGACGACGTACCACATCTCCGTCTTGCCAAAGCTGTTTTCATGCGCCAGCGCATAAGCGTCGGACGGGTGCACCTGCACGGAAAGATCGTCCTTTGCGTCGATGAACTTAATCAGCATCGGAAAGAATGGGAAACCCTGACAGTTCTTTCCCAACTCCTGATCCGTCACCGCCTCGGCAAGCGTTCTGCCGTCTGCAATCTTGGTCGGCCCGTCCTGATGAAAAGACAGCTCCCAGCTTTCCCCCACGGGATTCTTATCCGTCTTTTTTCCGTACTTTTCACGAAGGGCAACGCCTCCCCAAATATTATCCTTACATTCGGGATATAACCGCACAATTTTTTCCATAAATCAATACCTGCCTGCCTTATTTTAAAATTTTAAGGATACTTTTTGCCACCGAATCGGCAAGGCTTTCATACCCTGCCGCCTCGTAATGTACCCCGTCGGAGCTGCGCGAGGATTTGGGCAGCGTGTCGCTGACCTCGTACAGCCGATCCCAAGCGCAATCCAGCTCGGTCACCAGCTCTGCCACCACGTCGTTGCGCTCGTTTACCCGCTTGCGCCAAACGGGGTCAATTCGCTTGTTGCCCTCACGGTATACCACCGTCGTTTCCGCCAAGATAATTTTGCTGTTTTCAGAAAGGCGTAAAAGCAGCGCTTTTACCTTACTTTTATACGTTCTGGGGCACATGTGTACGCCGTGCAAACCATGGTTGAAATGCACCGCCGCATAATCGCTGTTTTTTGCAAAACCTTCCACCAACGTCGTATACAGCTTGTTATCGATCGCATACGAGGTAGCCACGTAATCGACGTAGCAAACGTCCCTAAGCAATTCCCGCACGATCGCTTGATAGCCCTCGGTGATGGAATCCCCCACCAAAAGCACCCGCGGCTTATCCGCTTTGTCCGCCTCGTCGCACCAGCTTCTAACCCATTCAAACCGTTCTTTTTGCATCATAGCGCATTTTCCCCTTTTCGGTTTTTACGTACACATTGCTTTTAGTATAGCATAACTTTTCCATAAGTTCAAGGGGATTTTATAAAAAAAATTCTTTTTTTATTAAAAAAGAAACGCGCCCGTTTCGACGCGTTTCTTTGGATGTCATTCGCCAAGCAGCTCTTGCTTATATTGCAAAATCTCCGCGGCATATTTTTTCTTCCCGTTTGCCAGCAGCTTTTTGTAGATGGGATAGTTGGCGGCCGCCAAGCCCAACCCCACTACGCCTGCGATGATTCCGATAATCATGCTGGCGGGCTGCCCCAAGGACAAAAAGTCCGTCATCAAAAGGCTCATGCCAGCGCCCATAATCAGCGCCGCAACCGACCCGAACACGTATGCGAAAATCAAAGCAGGCTTTTGCGCCTTTGCGTGCGTCCTCTTTAAAGCGTCCAACGCCGTCTCTCTCTTTTCCTCGTATTCGCCGATGATCTTTCTTGCCACTTTCTTTTCCTGTTCACTCATTTTTTTATCTCCTTTCTTTTTGTTTTGTAGCTATATTATAACAGGCGAAGATTGCCAAATGATTGAAAGGGTGTAAGCCTTATGAAAAGGTTTTGTTAAACTATTGTAAAAAGCGGCTGTTTTAGCCGCTTTTTCTCATTCTTCTTCCAGCACGCTTTTGCAAAGCCGTATAATTTCTTCCTTGTGCTTTTCCTGCAATTTCCGTTTCATGCCCTTATACGCAAACGGCGTGACAATCATCACCGCAATGCCCACCACGCAAAGCGTACCCCCCGCGATGAGGCAGGGCATCAGCTCCTTTTGCAACAGCACCATGGACATTCCGCCACCGAATATTAGGCAGCCAATGATCCCCATTGACAAGCCGAAGATCAGCAAAATTCTGGCAATACGGTTTTGCAACTCCTGCAATTTTTCAAAATCCGATTGTGGGCTTTGGCGCTCGGCTTGCGGTTCGTATTCACGCAAGATGCTTTCCGCCTCTTTTTTCTGCTCTGGCGTCAGTGCCCGATAGGTGTAGCGATACGCGCCGTTCGCA
Organism: Candidatus Scatosoma sp.; assembly: GCA_045606365.1. GTDB lineage: Bacteria > Bacillota > Clostridia > Christensenellales > Borkfalkiaceae > Scatosoma. The sequence goes on from JAZURU010000172.1 coordinate 2,593, forward strand.
GTTTTTTCTTCCATATTCGTCTGCTGTTTATTTTCCATGTTGATAACTCTCCATTCTTTTGTAGGTTTTGATTCCCCCGACCAGCATTAACAACCCCAGCGCCAACAAAAATAGGCATACCACGCTGCCCGTCGCACCGTTAAATGCGGGAACGTTGATCTCGGCATCCCCGCCAAAGGCATCGAACATCGCCGTCTGCAAGGACACCAGTGAGGTCGCCGCGCCAGCGAGGTTGTAGCTGATGATCGAACGCACGGTGGTATCGTTGTGCTTGCGAATTTTAGCAAGGCGAACAATCGCCATCGTCGCTTTATAAAAGGTAAACGCTGCAAAGACGTAAATCATCATCCCTGCATAGCGGAAGGTTTCGCCACGAAACACGATCCCCAGCACAGCGAAGGCAAACTGTATCCCGACCAAGATCATCAACCCGCCCGAAAGGGCGTACGCCTTGACCTTTTTCTTTTCCCCCTCGATTGGGGAAAGCTTAGCCGCTTTTCTGCCCGCGTGCAGCACAAAGAACCGCGTTAAACAAAATACCCCGTTAAATTCCGCCAGCGAGGCGTACCAAAACGAGCCTTCCAGCACCGCCATCACCGCCAAAAAAGCGGTATAACACAGCCCGATCGCCAGCGAGGCTATCGCTGAGGCTTTTAATCGGTACTCCTTATCCGCACACAATTTTTGCGTGAACGCATACCTGCCTATCAGCTTTTGAATATTTTGTCTGAAATGCTTACCATGATAAATACAGGCAAACGCGGCGCAAAACAACGAAAGCGCCGCCAGCGCATAAATGGGATAAATCCACCAAGCCGCAGTATTCCCCGTAAAAACGGCAACCAGCGAAAGCGCCGCAAACACCAACGCAGAAAGAACGCTGACCACGCTGAACCAACCGTTCGGCTTGTAGATAAACGCCCAAGCTTTTTTCAAAAAACCCTTCATTCCCCCTGCAACCTCACGGTAAATACCGAGCCTTTCCCCAGCTCGCTCTCCACAGAAATTTCACCGCCCATGCGTTGAATCACCTTTTTGACAAGCGCCAACCCCAAGCCGTTTCCCTCGCTCTTACGCGAGCTATCCGCCTGGTAGAATTTATCAAAAATACGCTTACCCTCTTCGCAGGAGATGCCGCAACCCGTATCCGCAACCGAGAAAACCACGTCGCCTCCCTCGGTATACAGCCGCACGGTGATCTTACCTCCTCCATCCGTAAATTTGACCGCATTCGACAAAAGGTTGCCGCACAAAATCTCCCAATAGCCCTCGGGCGCGGAAAGGCGCACATCCTCTTCGATATGCGTTTCCAGCTGCAAGCCCTTGCTTTCGATCAGCGTTTCCATGCCAACAATCATTTCTGCCAGAGCCTCGCCCGCATCAATCGTTTTACCCTCGGGCAGCAGCTCGCCATTTTCCAGCTTGTTCAGCTTTAAGATATTCGCCACCAGCGCATTTAGGCGGTCGCTTGCCTCCACCAGCGCCTTAGCGTAGCGCCTTCTGGTTTCCTCATCCTTGCCACCCTTGCAGAGCATACCCGCATAACTCTTGATCACCGCAAGCGGCGTTTTGATCTCATGCGAAACGGAGGAAATGAAATCGGAATGTAGCATTTCCGTCTTGGAAAGCTCCTTTACAAGGGTGTTCAAATTCTCTTTAATGCGGTCGAAATCGTCGTACTCGTCCCACTTATGCAAAACGGAAAAACGCACGGAAAAATCCCCCGCCGCAATGCGCTGCGTGCCCTGCAAAATTTCCTCCACGCGGCGTTCCACCAAGAGTTTTCGACGAAAATAGTCGACCAGGTACGCGATGAGCGCCAAAGCAAAGCTAACCCCCACCATGAGCAGCGCAATCAGCCACGGGCTACTATCCGTCCAGCCCTGCGCCACGGTAAAGATCAAAATCGACACCCCAACCGCCACCGCCGTGGGCAGGAAAAAGCATAAAAAGCCCAGTGCTGTTTTCAACAGTCGTTTTAAGGTCATTTCAACACCGCCTTATAACCCAGCCCGTGCACCGTGATCAGCTCGAACCCATCGCAAGCGGCAGTCTTTTCACGAATCTTTGCCATATACACGTCTACGCTGCGGCTAGTCGCCGAAGAGTCAAAGCCCCAAAATTCGTCCATCAACGCCGAACGGGTAAAGGTCTTTTTGGGGAAGGAAAGCAGCTTAAACAACAGATCAAATTCCCGCACGGTCAAGGGCAGCTCTTGCCCGTCGACGTAGGCAGTGTGTTCCTCGCTGTCCATAACCAGATTGCCTACCTTCAGTTTCCGATCGCGAGAAACGCTAGCGCGGCGCAAAATCGCGCAGACGCGAAACGCCAGCTCGTCAAGGTCAAAGGGCTTGGTCATATAATCGTCGATTCCCAGCTTAAAGCCCAGCTTTTTCGACGGCTTGTCGCCCAGCGCCGTCAAAAAGAGAATGGGAATCGCCTCGTCGTTTTTGCGCACTCGCTCCGCCAAGGTAAAGCCGTCCATCTTCGGCATCATCACGTCGGTGACAATCATATCGCAAGCCGTCTTTTCCAAAAGCTTCAACGCCTCCAAGCCATCGCCCGCAGCAACCGTTTCGTAGCCCTCGTCCGTCAAATATTCTACGATTAGCTGGCGCAGCTGCGCCTCATCCTCAACCACCAAAATTTTCGCCATAATTTCCCTCTTGTATTCAAATCAATCCTATTATACCTTGCATACATTATAAAAACGCAAACGAAATGTTAAAATTTTGTAAAAAATCCGCCCCTATTTATCAGGAACGGATTACAAATCAAAGGCAAGCACCGTCACGTCGTCCGAATACGTACCTCCGGAAAACACCGCCAGCGCCGTTTTTAGCTTGGACATAAAGTCCTCGGCGCTGCGCGATTGCAGCAGCACGCTTTCTACGCGTTCCGTGCCAAACAACTCGCCTACGTTATTTTTACATTCGGTGACGCCGTCCGTCAGCAGTACCAGCGTATCCCCTCTGCGGAAAGGCAGAGCGCGTTCGACGTATTTCACGTCGTCAAACCAATTGGAAATGGGCGGGGATGCCGCTTCGATTTCGTGAATCCCCTCTGCATTTTTCAAAAGAATGGGGGAATTGTGCCCCGCAAACGCATAATATAATAACCCAGCCTCGCGGTCGATTCGCGCCGCCGCCACGGTGATGTACGATTTTTCGTCCTGACCGACCTCGTTGAACTTTGCGTTCAGCTTTTCCAGCGCCACGCCAAGATCAGGCTCGCTGCGATCCAGCGCCGCCTTTGCGAACGCTGACAGCATCCCCGCCGACAGCCCTTTGCCTGAAACGTCCGCGATGATTGCATAGGCTTGACCGTCCAGCTCGTATACGTCCACCAAGTCCCCACCGACCTCTAAGCACGGCACGTAGGTGAGGGCATACGGTACGCCCGCCGCCTGCTTGCCTGCAGGCAGCAACCGCTGCTGTACCTTTTGCGCGGAAAGCATTTCCCTCTCCATTTCTGCCTGATAGCTTGTCCCTGCGACGGCAAGATACAAACCCTCCTTATCCGTGGGCGGATAAAATTTTACACCGACGGAAAGGGTGTTCGTCTGCGCGCCGCCTGCAAGCCGCGTATGGATTTCCTCCGTCTGCTTTGCATGCTCTTTCACCGTTCGGTTCATACCCCGCCAAAGCGCGCAATATTTACAGGCGGGATATGTGCCGCAGTCCTTTCCCTCGCTGCAGGAAAGCACCTCGGAAAGGGTACCCTTTTGCTTTTTCCGATCGACAAAGAAAGCGCGACAAAAAGCTGCGTTTACATACTGTATACGCAGACTTTTATCAAATGCCATCACCCCTTCGGGCAGGCGCTCTAACACTTTTTTGTAGAGAGAACCGAACATCTTTTCCCCTTTCTTCCGTCCTAAAAGGTTTTACGGACGGTACATATTTAAACCGTGGCAGATTTTTGCGTCAAATTCTAAATCCTCGTACAATTCCCCGTCCAGCTGTACCACGCAAGGCTGCTTGGGCGTGATTTTTACGCGATCGGTATGGAAGTGCCTCTTGTGCGGATATTCCATTACCTTGCCGCGCACTAAAAGCAAAAAGGCGTTGAGGATTTTCCACTTGCTGGCAAAGCAATCCACCACCATGACGTCCATCTTGCCGTCGTCCAGCTCTGCCACGGGGCAGATACGAATCCCGCCGCCGAATTGACCGCCGTTGCACGCAGCTACCATCAGCGTTTTCTTTTCAATGACCTCGCCCTCACATTCCACCGTAAGCTCGTAGCCTTGAAATTTAAAAAAGCTGACAATTAAGCTTTTGAGGTATTTCAGCTTGCCCCTGCGTTTCCCTTTGGCACAGCGCACCAAGACGTCGACGTCGATACCCACGCCCGCAACGTTCATACAACGAACGCCACCCACCGTCAAATAATCGGTCGGTTTAGGCGTGCCGTGCAAAATCAGGGAAACCGCCTCCTTGACGTTGTAGGGGATCTTTGCCGAAGCGGCAAAATCGTTGCCCGTCCCCAAAGGGATAATGCCAAAGTTGCATTTTTCCACGTCGCGGATTCCGTTTAAAACGTCGTGCACCGTACCGTCGCCGCCAAGAGCGATGATGTTAACGCCGTCCTCTTTCGTCAGCTCCGCAGCGATTTCTGTGCCGTGCGCCTTGTAATGGGTTTCGTGCAAAACGTATTCCGCACCTGCCTCGTCCATCAATTTCAACGTCTTTTTTAATAGCCGAGCGACCTTTTTATCGCCCGCTTTCGGGTTGGCAATAATATGATACATTGCAATACCTTCTTTTGTTTTTTAAAACCAAAGGGCAAAAATTGAAAGTTTTGCCGTTTTTATTATACAACACTTTCAAATAAATTGCAATTTATTTTCCAATTTGCTATAATTTTCTTGTGATAAAAAAATGAATTTTTTTTAAAAGGAGGGTGTATGCGGTCGATTTTGCCCGAAAAACTGAAAATTCTTGCCGACGCCTGCCCTACTCCCTTATACGTAGTAGGCGGTTTCGTGCGCGATTTTTTAGCAGACTTACACGGCAAAAGAACAGATATCGACATCTGCGGCGGGATGCTCGCCGAAGAATTTGCGTCCATCGCCCTTTCCGTCGGTCTGACCCCGCAGGCGGTATATAAGCACACGGGCACGGTAAAGCTTTCCGACGGCAATGGAAAAGATTTTGAGTACACCTGCTTTCGTTCGGATAAATACGTCCGAGGCGAGCATACCCCCTCGGAAATATATTTCACCACGGACATTCGCTTAGACGCCCGCCGCCGCGACTTTACGGCAAACGCCGTGTATTTCGATGTTGCAGGCGATCGCTTTGTCGACCCCCTGAACGGTATCCAAGCCATTCGGGAAAAGCGGCTGAGCACGGTGGATAACGCCCAAAAGGTGTTCGGCGAGGACGGCTTGCGGCTGATGCGCTTGGCACGGTTTGTCGCTCAACTGGGGTTCGCCCCCGATCAAGAGTGTCTTACGGGCGCAAGGCAAAACGCCTCGATGATTGAGGACATCTCCCCCGAACGAATCTTCGCAGAGCTGATGCAAATCTTGCACGCCGACGAAAAATACGGCGTAGAGGACGGGCATTATCAAGGGCTTTTGACCTTGGAAAAAATCGGCGTTTTGGCAAGGATCTTACCCGAGCTTGCCCAAGGCAAGGGGATCGCCCAACGCGCAGATTTCCACAAATACGATATGCTGTTCCATTCCCTGCGGGCGGTGAAGTATGCCGAGCCAGAGGTGCGACTCGCCGCGCTTTTGCACGACGTCGGCAAGCCCTATTGTCACCAACGCTTTGGCAACAGCCATGAACACCCCAAAGAGGGGGAATGGATTGCGCGGGCAATCTTGACGCGGCTGAAAGCCCCGAAAAAAACGGTGGAACGGGTGTGTGCGCTCACCCTTTGGCATATGTACGATTTCAACTGTCAGACCAAAGAAACTAAGCTGCGCCGTTTCTTCGTTGACCATTACGAGATTTTAGAGGATTTGTTAAAGGTCAAGCAAGCCGATTATTCAGGCTGTATGGACGAAATGGGCATTGCCCCCACCGTTGCAAGGTGGAAAGCGCTGCTCTCACGCATGAAAAAAGAGGGGGCGCCGCTGACCTTAAAACAACTGGCAATTACAGGGAAAGATTTGATTGACCTCGTACCTGCCACTAAGATCTCTGTTGTTTTAAAGCAGCTTTTGTATCATGCCGCAGCTTTCCCGCAAGAGAATACCAAAGAACAATTGCTGCGAAGGATCCCCAAACTTTGCAGCCTTTAACCAGCCATACAGACGACAAAACCACCAAAAAAGGACGCTTGAAAGCGTCCTTTTTTTCGTTTAACTTTCTTCCCATGCAAGGCTGCGCTGCACGGCTTTGTGCCATTTTGCCATTTTTTGCTCGCTTTCTGCTCGCGCCATATTCGGGCGATACACCACCTGCGTTTCCCGAAGAGCACGCAGGGCGT
>JAZURU010000173.1:0-2184 GCA_045606365.1 Candidatus Scatosoma sp.
GTCTTCCTAAGACCGCTTGGCCTCCGACTTCAATAGATCCTTTACCGTATATTCTTCCCCCTCCTTTAAATAGACGGAAGAACCCTCGATCCCCACGGCGCTTGGCGGAATTTTCACCGTTTTTTCAACGTCGATCCCAGATTGCAGGACGGACAGCGCAGTGGCGATCTTGGTTGTACTTGCCATTGGCAAGCGCACGTCACCGTGCTCTTGATATAAAACCCTACGGCTGTCTACCTCCATGACGCATTCTGCCTTGGAAATTATTTGCGCAACGGCGCAACCAGGCTTTGCATTAAAAACGCTTAGAGCGCAGGCAAACATACAGATGAGTAAAATAGACAACAGAAAACGCTTTTTCATGGCTATGCCTTATCTGCCACGCTCTTTAAGATTTCGCTGGCTCTTTCAATTAAGTTGTCGATGGCATCGTCTGCAACGCGCAGGATGCGGCAGGTTTTTCCATCGTCGACCAAAAAGCCCATCGGTTTCATGCTGACAACTGCGCCGTTTCCCCCCGCAAAAGGCATGCTTTGCACGGATTTTGCCGTCTTATTATCGCCGTATTCGCCGCCGCCCGACAAATTTCCCACGGTGATTTTAGAAAAGGGAATCACCTGCATACCGCTTGCCGTGACAATCGGTTTACCGAATATGGCGTTAGCGTCCAAAATTTCCTCCAAATTGACCGTGCCTGATGCTATTAAGTTGCTGATTTTATCTTCCGACATTTCTTCATAAACCTCCCCCATAAATATTTTAAAAAGTAAAACAGCTGTTCGACCGTTGTCGTACGAATGCTAACTTTTGTAAAAATTCGAAAGCCATCCTCCCGCAAGAGAATCTTGCTTTTCAGTTTCCCGCCTTGATTTTTAAAGGGAAATATCCATTTTGCCGCGCTATCTAACAAGGAAACACCGATTAAATATTCTGGTGAGATTTCCATCACGAGCTTGGCGTATCGCAAGTGCAAACCGTTTTTAGCTGAAAACTTTTTTCTGCCCTCGTCCATTTGCTTATAGGTAAAAAGGATCGCCTTTTTATCGGACACGTGCAAAGCTGCACCGCCCGCGCAGGGTAGAATGTATCCTCCCAGCAGCTTCAGCTTTCCGTATAAAGAAAGATAGCATCCGATTTTTCCGCTGACAACGTCAAAATAAAGGTCTGCGTGAAGTACGATTGGCGTGAGCAGAAATATAATTGGCAGCAAGAGAAAAAGAAAACCGCCCATATCCAAAATATGGGCAGTTTTTTATAAAATTATGTAATTTTACTCCTCCGATTCTTCTTCTAATGTTGGCGGAGCGTTTTCCGCATCCTCAAACGCGGGCGCAGAGGTGTTTTCAGCATCGGTTTCTGGGTTATATTCCTCTTTTTCGTACAGATACCCTTCGTCATCCGCAGGCTTCAACGCCTCCCAAGAATTGATGTCCGCCAGCTTTTGTAAGAATTCCTCGTAATCGGGCAATTCCTTAATAGATTTCAGCTTGAATCGCTTTAAAAAGCTGTCCGTCGTACCGTAAAGCACGGGTTTACCGGGGGTATCTTTTCTGCCAACCGGTTCAATCATATCCAGCGTCATCAATGTTGTGATGGCATAATCGCTGCTTCTGCCGTTTCGAATTTTTTCCAGCTCTGTACGGGTGATTGGCTGCTTGTATGCAATGATTGCAGCGCATTCTAAAATGGTTGCCGTAAATTCCTTTTCGCGAATCGGGGTCAAAACGGCTGCAATCGCCTCTTTGTATTCGGGATTCGTCGCCATTTGCAGCTTGTGATTAAAGTATAACAAATGAATGCCGTTATCGCCGGAATATTTGGTTTCCAGCTTACGGATCGCTTTATCCATTTCAATCTTAGAAACCTGCAGCTTTTCGCGAAACATATCCACTTCTACCGCCTCGCCCGACGCAAACAAAATGGCCTCAATTATATTCGTCAATTTCTCCAATTTCTTCTTCCTCGCCTTTATTCGGATTTTTCTTTATCGTGATCTTGGAAAACAGCTCTGGCTGTTCCACGATGACAAATTGATGCTTTAAAAGCTCTAACAACGCCTGAAAGGTTGTGACGATTTCAGGAACGGTAGCGTCGTTAGCAAACAATGTTTCAAATTCGATTTCATCTCGTTCCTTAATAAATTCACGGATGTGCTTGATTTTGTCTTTGACCGTGAATTTATCC
>JAZURU010000174.1:0-7475 GCA_045606365.1 Candidatus Scatosoma sp.
AGGGGCAGGAAGTACGCGCCGTATTCTTCCGCAATCTGCTTGGCCGCCGCCGCATAAGCATAGATCTGCGTGAAATGTTCGAAGTTTACCTCCGAGCCGCGCCCACGCAGCACGAACGGTTCGCACACGATCAGCTTTACGTTCGGCAGGCGTTTTTTCGTGTCCTCCAAAAGCATCTTATATACTTTTATATATCGTTCCAGGTCCACCCCGCCGTTTAAAGAAAGCTGATGCCACAGATCGTTGATCCCGATTAAGATCGACAGCACGTCGGGCTGCTGACTCCACACGTCCTCGCTTATACGCGCATACAAATCTACAACCTTGTTGCCCGCGATGCCGCGGTTGATTACCTCGTATCTGTCGGGACGGCTGTGCAGCTCGCCTGCGATAAATAAGGGATAACCCACTCCGTAGGAAAACGCCGTATCCGAAAGATTGTCGTATTCCCTTCTTCTGCCCATGTCGGTGATGGAATCGCCGTAAAAGAGGATTTTCATGCTGTGCTCCTTTTTAAAAATTCTTTAAAGCTCTGCTATGTCAAACGAGCGCTTGACGTATTCCCTGCCCTCGGCTACGCTGCCAAGGTCGCCCAAGCCTACCATCTGCATCATCAGGTTCCCGATTGCCGTGCCCTCGGAAGGCCCGGTGATAATCTGCTTGCCCGTGTACTTTGCCGTCAGCTCGTTCAAAAGCCCGTTTTTGCTGCCGCCACCGATGATGTTCAGGGTCGTGTATTTTTCCCCCGTCACCTCTTCGAGCGCCTTTAAGGAAAGGTCGTAATATCTTGCCAAGTTGTTATAGATGACGTACGCCATTTCCCCCACGGTCAGCTTTCTGCCCACCGCCTCGGTGATCGCGTCGATCATGCTTTCAGGGGCAAGGAATTTTTGGTCGTTGACGTTGATCACGTCCTCGACGGGGTTTTCCCTAGCCATATCCGCCAGCTGCGGGAAGCTGTACGCGTCGTTCAGCTCATGGCGCACCTGCTGGATCATCCACAGCCCCATGATGTTGATCTGCAAACGGTACTGCCCCTTCACGCTGCCTTCGTTGGAATAGCCCGCCTCCCTTGCCTCAGCCGTCGTATGCGCGCAATTCTGTTCCACGCCTAAGAGCGACCACGTGCCGCTGGAAATGTACGGGGTCTGCCCGCTTAAAGGGGCTGCCAGCACCGCGCTGGCGGTGTCGTGCGTGGCGGGAAGAACAACCGTCGCCTTATACCCTACGTACGCCGCAACCTCGTCGGTGAACGCACCCACCACCGTGCCTGGCTGCGAAAGTGTACCAAATAGCTCTTTCTTATACCCCAGCTTTTCCAAAATCTCGGTGTCCCAAGTGCGCGTTTTGGTGTTGACCATACCCGTCGTAGTGGCGTTGGTGTATTCCTGCTTTTTCACACCCGTCAAACGGAAGTGGAAATAATCGGGCAGCATCAGGAAGGCTTTTGCCTTTGCCATACGCCCGCTTTTTACGTCGTCCAAAAGCTGGTATACCGTGTTGAACGAGGCAAACTGAATGCCCGTTCTTTCGTACAGCTTTGCAAACGGAAGGATGGAATGTACCTGCGGGATCGTCGCTTCCGTTCTGAAATCACGATAGCAATACGTGCCGCCGATCACCTGATCGTTTTCGTCCAGCAGCGCATAATCTACCCCCCACGTGTCGATACCGACCGACGAAGGGACCTTACCCATTTCCCCCGCCTTTTTCAAGCCGTTCAAAATTTCGGTAAACAGCCGTTCGTGCGTCCACATCAAATGCTCTTTCCCATCGTAGGCGGTCAGCATTTCAGGGCCGTTTTGGAAACGGTAAATTTCCTCCGTCACCATCTTGCCGTTTTCCAGATAAGAAAGAATATGTCTGCCCGAAGATGCGCCGATATCAATCGCCAAATAATACTTCATTTCCGTCCAACCTTTGCGCGTTTTTGCGCGTTTCATTTTTCCTCCTTATGATTATATCATACAAAGAAAATTTTGTCTATATATGTTTGAAAGATTGACAAAAAAACATTTTTGTGATACAATATGAACACAAACGAGCATAAACGCGCATAAAATGAACAAAATAAAGGAAAAATAGCATGCAAAACGAACGTCAGAACGCCATTTTACAGGCTTTGAAAGAAAACAAAAGCGCAAACGTCGCCAAGCTAGCGAAAAAATTGTACGTCAGCGAGGCAACAATCCGCAGGGATTTGGCGCAGATGGAGAGCATGGGGCTGATCGAGCGTACCCACGGCGGCGCACTGCTGCCTGAAAATTCGGAAGAAATATCTATATTCTTCCGAATGGAGAAAAACGCACGCGAAAAAGAAAAGGCTGCAACCAAAGCGTTGCCCCATATCCCCTATTTTAAATCGGTGTTCATCGACAGCTCTTCCACGGCGCTGGCGCTTGCCGAAAGAATGGATCTCAGCCACAAAACAGTGGTGACGAACAACCTGCAAACGGCAATTCAGCTTTCGAAAAAGCCGAACATCAACCTGATTTTGTTGGGCGGAAACGTCGCCTACAACACCATTTCCGCAACGGGCAGCTGGACAACGCGGCAGCTCAGCGATTTTTCCTTTGACCTAATGCTTTCCTCCTGCGCGTCGGTGCTGGACGGCGCAACGTACGAACGTTCTTTAGACCAAAAGGAATTGAAGCGTATGGCGTTTAAAAAGAGCAAGCTGCGGGTGCTGATCATCGACCACACGAAATTCGGCGCGCACGGCACCTATCGGCTTGCCGAGCTTTCGGAATACGACTTTGTCGTAGCCGACCAAATTCCCGCAGACGCAACCAACCTGGAAAACGTGAAGTTTTTGTAATTTCCTTAGCGTTTATTGCGCCAAACAAAAAAGCGAACGCAGCAATGTTGTGCGTTCGCTTTTTTCTTATTCTGTTTTTCTCTTTTGTCATTGCACATGAGATTCTTCGGCGCGCACATACGGGCTTGCTCAGGATGCAATTCACGATTTTCCCCGAAAATCAATTCTCTTCCAAATAGCCTACGTCCCTTTCCGTATGACGGCGTTAAAAAATCCAAACAACGGGCACGCCCTCTTCGTTAAAGTGCCAGAACTCCCCACTTCTACCAGGCTGCGTTTCGCAATAATAATATCTGGTTGCGCTATGCAACCCTCCGTTATCATTACCTTTGGTAATCCAATCCCAGCCACGTTCGGTGCTCATGTAATAGATCGTTTCAATGGCATTACAAGCGTCAAATGCCCGTCTAGCTATCGTCTTAACGCCACTTCCTAATACCAGCGTTTTCAGGTTGGTGCAGTTGCCAAATGCGGCCTCTGCAATGGTAGTCACTCCTTCGCCGATCAAAAGATCGGTTAAAGCAGTACAGTAATAGAACGCCGCAAGCTCGATGGTTTTCACGCTGTCGGGAATCACCACGCTGGTAATATCTCTGCAGTACGCAAACGCCTCCTGCGCGATTTTTGTGATACCCGCAGGCAATACCAATTCGGTTTCCTCCCCTTGGTACTTCAGCAACACCTTTTCCTCCCCGTCCGTATAGATAATATACCCATTTTCGTAGGAAATTTTCGTACCCGTAAAGGTATCGCCGCTGTTATAGACAGACAAAGCGTACATGCCAACCTCACCATGCGTGCTGGCGCCTTTTTCTACGGTGATATTGGCAGACTTGTTAACGACCTCTGCCAGCGCTACGCAGCCCGTAAAGGCAGCATTGTCAATCGTTTCTATGCCGCTGCCGAGCTGTACGCTAACCAAGCCTTGACAATAGCCAAAAGCACGCTCTCCCACGCGGATTACGCTGTCGGGGATCACCACGCTGTTCAAGGCATTGTAAAAACAGAATACGTAATTACCAATCTCTTCCACGCCGTCGGGAATGACGATCTTTGTCGCCAACTCACCATTTACGTACAGACCACTTTTTGCCCAATTCAAAGGGCTACCGTCCGACCCCTCCATCGGGCAGGATATACCAACCCAAGCCCCTATATCGGTGATATGCACCTTGTCAAGGCTTATATTTTCCCAGAACACACGCGCGCCCACCGTCTTTAAGCTGGCGGGAATAGAAACGTCCGTCAAGTCTATACAGTACCCGAACGCATAATCGCCAAACTGGCTAACCCCTTCAGGGATGGTAATTTGCGTCAAGTTAAACTGCTTGTAGAAAGCATATTGATAAATCTGCGTAATGCCCTTCGGCAACGTCAAATCGGTTTCCTCGCCTACGTAGCCCAGCAAAATTCGTTCTTCATCGTTTACGTAAAGGATATAGCCGTCGTCTTCCACCAGCCTTCTATCTAAAGGCTGCCCAGGGTTAAACACGCCCAGCGCATACAGCCCCACGTTGCCGTTCTGATTCTTTTCGCCCGCTTTTACGGTGAAATGCGAGGATCGATTGACAACTTCGACCAGCTTATAGCAATTGGTAAACGCACCGCCTGCGATCGAAACAACGCTGGCAGGGATTTCCACACTGACGATATCCGTACAAGAATAAAACGCATACTTATGTACGCCCGTAATATCGGAAGGCAAAGTCAAATACACTCCGTTGCCTACGTAGCCAACCACAAGCTTTTCCGCCCCATCCGTATGAACGACATAATCGCCGTCCGTCGAAAGCTTGCTGACAAACGTATCCCCCGCATTATAAACGTCCAACGCCCATTTCGCGATCCCACCGTGAGTATCCGCATCCTTTTCCAACACAATTTCCGAAGAATGGCTGACAACCTCAACCAATCTATAACAATTCAAAAAGGCATAGTCGCCAATCGAGCGCACGCTGGCGGGAAGAGTGATGGAAAGCAAGGCCCTACAACTTGAAAATGCGCTGTAGCCAATGCTTTGCACGCCCGTGCCAAGATCAACATTGGTCAAGCGAACGCATGCGGTAAACGCCGACTCCCCTATTTCGATTACGCTATTCGGAATTTTTATCGATTGCAGGTTTAAACACTGATCGAACGCATATGCGCCAATGGAGGTAATCCCCTCAGGTATGACGACGCTGGTCAAATCGTAATCCATGGAAAACGCCAACGCTGCAATTTCCTTTACGGGCAAGCCCTTATATTTCACGGGCAAAACGATGTCCGTATCGGTGCAGGATCCAACCCCGCAAACCGACCAATAGCTTTTATCTGCGCTAAGCTTGTATTTCAACCCTTGGCTGTAATAGGGGCCGCTGCAGATTTTGCAGATTTTATCCACGTAATCGTGTCCAAGCGCAGGCACCGTTTCATACGTAGTATACAAGCAACCCGAACGCCCGCAGGTTTCGTATGCTTTCCAGCCGTCCTCTTCGCAAGTAGCCGCTTTCCCATTGTGCGATTGCTTATCGTGTTGCAATGCGGGAATTTCCTGCGTATCCGTTGCCGTACGGCACAGCGTGCAGGTATACAGCATTTCCCCTGCCTCCTCGCAGGTGGGGGCGACAAGCTCTTCGCCGTCGTTCCAAGCGTGCGCGTCGCTATTCGTAGGCAGCTCTTCGTAGGTAGAATAGCCACAGCCCGAACGCCGACAGGAAACGTACTCTGCCCAACCGCCCTCTATGCAGGTAGGCGTTTTCCCCTGGTGAGATTCCTCGTCGTGTCCCAGCGCAGGGGTTTCTTCCGTGTAGGCATCGCCGCAGGCGCAGGTATAGGTCATCAAGCCCTTTTCCGTACAGGTAGCCGCAGTCGTGGTCGCCTCCACGTAGTCATGTACGTGCTCCGTCGTATCGCAAGCAGCAAAAGCGCCCGCTGCCACAGCCACGAAAAACGCAAGCACAGCCGATCTTATCCATTTTTGTATTTGCATAGGAAATCCTCCTAAAAATATTACCCTTTCCCTAATTCGTTCCGCCAAGAAATTGCCCGCAGCCCACTTCTTGCCCCGCCGCCATTGCGACAAAGCGTTCCTATGGCTCCTGCGTAATACCTATACGTTTTTGTCCGTACGTGCTTTCCGTCATCGGGTTATTCGCGGGAATTATAGCATACCCACCTAAGCTTTGTCAAGAGAAAAACAATTTTATTTTTGCCCCATAAGCAATTTTCAACAAGAACTCCAACCACGAAAAAAGACCTATATTTATAGGTCTTTATTTTGTATGGAAATGGATTTTTATCAATGCACGTCCGGTTTCGGGCCGCCCACGCAATGCACCGCCAGCGTTTTCGGGCCGCAGGACGCCGACAAAATCGGGTCGAGCTGGTAAATACCCGTTTTTACGTTCGGCAAACGCTCTAAAATGCATTTTTGCAGCTTTTCCGCATCCTCAAGGCATTCTGCTTGCGCGATGAAAATTTCTTCCACCCACTCACCCGTATACGTTTCAGCTACGCGCTGCGCCATCATTTGAATGGAATTTTGTCTGCCCTTTACCTTTTCGGCGGAAACGTTCTCGCCTTGGCGGTTCGATACGATGATCGGCTTTACGTTCAGCAGCGCGCCTACCATGGCTTTGCCCGCAGAAATTCTGCCCGCCATCTTCAAATATTTCAGGTCGTCCACCGTGCCGAATTGATGAACATTCATCTTCATCGTGTCCAGCGTTGCCGCAATCTCTTCAATCGTCTTTCCCGCCGCGCGGAGTCTGCTTGCCAAAACGCAGAGGATCCCCTCGCCAAAGCCGCTGTTTAACGCGTCGACGCAGAAAATTTTTGCCTCGGGGTATCTCCCTAAAATTTCCTCGCGCGCCACTTGGCTGGCTTTCACCGAGGCGGACAGCCCCGACGAACAGGTGATCGATAAAACGTCATAGCCCGCTTTTACGTATTTTTCAAACTGTTCAAGATACGCCGACACGGGCACTTGCGAGGTAAAAATTCGCTTGCCCGCACGCAAGGTATCGTAATATTCTTTCGGGGAAACCACCTCCCAATCCAAATCGGCAGGGATAGAATGCCCGTCGTACGATACGTACATCGGAATGTATTCAACGTCATATTCGGCTCTAAGATTCTTATCCAAGGCGCACCCGGAATCGCTGACAATTACAAATTTTTTCATCTTTTGCTCCAAATCAATATTTATGTCATAAAAAATTATGACATCATTTTCGAAAAATGTCAAGGCTTTTTCAATAAAAAAATAGAAAATAGTTTTTTTAAGATTTGGATTTGGCTCTTTCGTTCTGCGCTACGGCGCCTCGCCATAGCAGCGCAACCCTCATGGTACAGCAAAACCCCCACGGCAATATGCCATGGGGGTTTGCTGGTGCACCGTAAGAGGTTCGAACTCCTAGCCTTCGGTTCCGTAGACCGACGCTCTATCCAGTTGAGCTAACAGTGCATTTTATTTAGTTGATCGTCGGTCTTCGACCGGTCTCGCACAATGTATGGTGTGCATTGTGCTCGGTCACCGTTCGCGCGGCAGATATGCGCTCACTCTTCTCGCCCCTAAAAAGCATTATCAATGCTTTTCTTAACGGGCAGCTCGTCGCTCTATCCAGTTGAGCTAACAGTGCAAATATGTGTTTTCGCATTCCAAAATGCTTATATA
>JAZURU010000175.1:0-2518 GCA_045606365.1 Candidatus Scatosoma sp.
TTCCTAAGACCGCTTGGCCTTCCGACTTAGGCAGAGGAGGCAAATCCACAAAAGGTATCTGGCGCGGTCAATGCGCCCCAGCTGGATGAGCTGACGTTAAAGGCGTTGCGGCTCGGGGTGGAGAGTGGACACCTTTCGGCAAACCTTTTGCAGCGAAAGCTGGCGATCGGCTTTAACCGTGCCCTGAACGTTTTGGATAAGCTGGAGGATCTGGGATATATCGCCCCCGAGGAGGGTACGCCGCGTGCGCGGAAAGTGTATTTGACGGCGGAAAATTTGGAAAAGCTTTACGGTAAAGAATAATCGAGAAAGAGTAAAAAGAAAGGGGCAGGTATGCGTTGAATGCATACCTGCCCTTATATTTTATTAGGCAATTCGCGATTTGCAATGCAAATCATTTCACGGCTCTAAAAAGGAAAAATCCTGCCACTTGCCGCCGTGGTAGCGGTGCAGCTCTTCCGTGTGTAAGAACCATTTTTCCACGGTGGGGCGCTTGGGGTAAAATTCCATAAATTCCCCTTTGTAGAAGGTGTAAAAACGGGAAATGTCCGTACACATACCGTAGGTGGGAAGTTCTGCCGTGGAAAGGTGGAAGGTGAACGGCTGACCGTTTCGGGTGCCTACGTAGGTAAGCCCTTCGTGGTTTAAGGTGATTGTGCCGCTGCCGACGATTTCGCTGGTTTTTTGATCTTTCAGCATTTCGTAGCAGGGAAGATTGCCCAGTTCGACCTCTTCCGTCAAACAAAAATCGGGGTCTTGTACGGCTTGCTTGGCGCGCTGGCGCTGCAGGGCAAACCACTCCGTCTGCGTCTGCGGGATGACGCAAGTGTCGTCCAGCGGGGTCATGGCATAAGTATCGTCCAGGGTCATGCCGTTGCCGCACTCGGTGCAATAGAATTTCATGCCTTCGCCTGTCATCGTATGCTCTTTGCCGCATTTCGGGCAATAATACAGCAGCGTTTCCAGGTCCTTTGCCAGATTGCCGTCGTTTTTAAACGAAATTTTTTCCTGCAAGTTCCACACGTAATCGTCGTGGTAAAGTTCCTGATTCAGGCGCGCTTCAATTTCCTCTGGGGTGAGGGTTTTCAGCTCGTCGGCGGTGAACATTTGCCCAATGGTGACGCGCACCTTGCCGTATCGGTCGGTGAGGTTATATTTCGGGCAGGTGAGGTAGCCGCCGCGGATCTTCGTGTAATAGACGGGCACGCCAAAGTGCTTGATAAATTTCCCCGTACCGATGGCAACCGGTTGGTTTGCGCCCGAAATCGAGTTCATCCCCTCAGGGTAAATGACCACTCTGCCGCCGTCGTTTAAAATGCGGCTGACCTGTTTGATTGTGTATACGTCGGGGGTGAAGTTCTTTTTCGGGATAATCTGCAACAGCCCGAATACCCCCGCAAGGTGGGAACGGTAAAATTCGTTGTGACCCGCCACAAAGTTGTACGTCTGCGGCAGCAGGGGGAGCCCTGTAAATATATAGTCCGCGCGCGAGGTGTGATTGCTGACCACGATGTGCGGTCCCTTGTCTTTGCGCGGGTCTGCTAAATATTCGTATTCTACCCCGTACTTCTTTTCAAAGAGCATCCGCCAAATGCCGCCCAACACCCGATAAATAAAGGCGGGGGGACGCTTGAGTTTCTTACTTTTCAGTTTTTGCGCGATCGTCAATTTTTCTTTTGCCATAATCGTATACCTCCGATTTTGTCTATTATAACATGAAATAGGAAAAAGCGCAAGCCCTCGGATAAAAAATATCAAAAAAGGTGGCTGAAATTTGCATTTCAGCCACCCATGTCTGTGTTTACAGCTTATTTGATCCCTTTGGGTTTACGGATCCTGTTCAGTTGTTTGTTTAATTTCAGCAGTTCTTCTTTCGTCAGCGTCACATCGAGCATGCCGATCATGGCAGCCATTCTTAAAACAGTGAAACCGCCGAGCATGGTCATCATGCTTTTTGTGCTCATTGCGCCTGCAACGGAGGGCGCGTTGTTCCCCTTTTGCTTGGAAGCCGCTTGCATCTTTTTTTGAATCATCAAGCCAAACCTCATCGCCCACATTTTGCCGCGGAAACTCTTCAGGATGTCCTCAAACGTATCGTTGAGGGAATAACGCCCCGCGGGCATCGTCACGTCAAACCAATTGAGGATCGCCCCTTTTTCCTTTAAGACGTAATCGGGGTTCATTTCCTTGACCTTGCGCAGCTTGCCCTCGTCGGTCAGTTCGCCCGCTTTGGCGACGACGGTGCTTTCGCCCACGTTGGGAACTTCGAAATAGAAGAAGTGATCTGCCGCCCTTTTTTTGCCAAGAGATTGACCGTTGACAAACAGCTCAACCTCGGGTTGGTTGGAATAGACGGTCACTTTCGTGACGTCCTCTACGCGGTCAACGTAGCGCTTGCCGCACAGGTGTACGAAGGGCTGGTCGGAGAGCCATGCCTTATACGCATAGAAGGAATCCTTTTTATACGATCTGTCAAAGGTCATAAGCCCCTTGTGATTCTGACCGTTTTCGCCCCCCT
>JAZURU010000176.1:0-1932 GCA_045606365.1 Candidatus Scatosoma sp.
TACAAAATGCGGCGCAATACTTCGTCAAATCTGCGCGCCTTTCAGTCGTGTACGCACAGTACACTCCTATCAAGGTGCTCGGTTTTTCTGGTCTTGCTTGCATTTTCCTACGTCAAATTTTCTGTGAATTGCGGCGTATAAAAAATAGGCAAAAAAACGAAAATACTCCTAGTAAAATATTGACAATCCTTTCCAAATGTGGTATTCTTTAAATACCACATATGAGGGAGTAATTTACGCCTTGCGGCGGCGGGGCGGAGCGAATTTCGTCATCACGACGCGGAAAATCCGTGTTCGGGTTCGTTTTTAAAAATGAGACTCATACACTATATAGGCGAATGGACGCAAGGTATGGTGTGTGAGTTTTTATTTTTTCCGCCGCAGCTCGATAAAATCGGGCAAAGGAGAAATCTATGAAGGAATATTTGCAAGAAGCCGAATCGGTGTTATCTGCGGTGAATTCCACCGCCGATGGCTTAACGGAAGCAGAGGCGCAAAAACGTCTGGAAGAAAACGGGCCGAACAAGCTTGCCGAAGGGAAGAAAAAGGGTTGGGTTCGTCGGTTCTTTGAACAGCTGGCTGACCCGATGATTATTGTTCTCTTGATTGCGGCGGGGGTTAACCTTGCCACCATCATCATCGACCGTATCGGCGGCGGCGACGAATCGTTTGCGGAATTCTTCATCATCGTTGCGGTCGTGCTCTTAAACGCGATTTTGGGCGTGGTGCAAGAGGGAAAAGCCGAGCAGGCAATCGAGGCGTTAAAACAGATGACCTCGGCAACGAGTAAGGTACTGCGTGGCGGTCAGCTGGTTGCTGTCAAAAGCGAGGACCTCGTGGTGGGCGACGTGATCATTTTGGAGGCGGGCGACAGCGTTCCCGCCGATTGTCGGCTGCTCGAAAGCGCGTCCTTAAAAGCGGAGGAAGCGGCGCTGACCGGGGAAAGTGTGCCCGCAAACAAGGATGCGGCAGTGCTTACCTGCGAGGACGGCAAGGACGTGCCTTTGGGCGATAGAAAGAACATGGTCTACATGGGTACGACCGTCGTTTACGGCAGAGCTACGGCTGTTGTCGTGGCTACGGGCATGCAGACGGAGATGGGTAAGATCGCAGACGTGCTGGCGCAGACGCAGGACGAAGTGACGCCCTTGCAAAAAAAGCTGAACTCGCTGTCGAAGATCCTCAGTTTCCTCGTGTTGGGCATTGCAGTGTTCATTTTCATCTTCAATCTCATCAGCAAAAACGCAGGTTGGAATGTGGAAGTGATTTTGGATAGCTTTATCGTTGCCGTTTCGTTGGCGGTTGCAGCAATCCCCGAGGGGCTTGCCACCGTAGTCACCATCGTTTTGTCGATGGGCATGACGAAAATGGCGAAGAAAAATGCAGTTGTCAAACGGTTGACGGCGGTGGAAACGCTGGGCTGTACGCAGATCATCTGTTCGGATAAGACGGGTACGCTTACGCAAAACAAGATGACCGTTGTTCAGCATTACGGCGACGACGAGGCGTTGCTTGCCCGCGCGATGGCGCAATGCTACGACGCGGTGCTGGATGCGGAAAAGCAGGAAGCGGTAGGCGAGCCTACGGAATGCGCGCTGGTCAACTATGCGTATAAGCTGGGGCTGAATAAAACGGAAATGGGCAAGGCGGAAAAACGTGTTGCAGAAGCTCCGTTTGACAGCATGCGTAAGATGATGTCCACCATTCATTCGGGGGAAAACGGCATCGTACAATATACGAAGGGTGCACCCGATGAAATCTTAAAAAACTGCACCCATGTCTTTGTTGAAGGCAAAATTCAGCCCTTGACCGAGGAAAAACGCGCTGAAATTTTGGCGGCGAACAAGGCGATGGCAGACGAGGCGTTGCGCGTGCTTGCAGCGGCATTCAAGCCGCTGGATACAGTCCCGCAGGATTTTGAACCGCAGGACA
>JAZURU010000177.1:0-12989 GCA_045606365.1 Candidatus Scatosoma sp.
CCACCTGTTCCCATTCCGAACACAGAAGTTAAGCTCTTTAACGCCGAAAGTACTTGGGGCTAACCCCTGGGAGGATAGGTAATTGCCGCTTTTCACTTGAAAGCCGAACGCTTTACGCGTTCGGTTTTTTCTTTGCTTAAATCTGGTATTAGTATGAAAAAATTACAAGAAATAAAATATTAAAAAAGGAAATGGATATTTTATAATTAAGAAATGATATGAGGGTATATAATCGAGTATCAGATAACCTGCCGTAAATCGTGGTACTGGCATGGAAGACAGGCTACAGAGGGTGTAGGTGTAGGATAGTTCTTGTATGTAATTTTACGCGGTAAACGCTTGCATTTTTGGTGGTGGCGTGGTAGAATAAAAGTGACGTTAAATAAGGAAGCTTTTTATATGCTCACAAAAGAAACCTATCAAAAATACCTGCAAATTTTAAAGGAAGAGCTAATTCCCGCAATGGGTTGCACCGAGCCAGTGGCAATTGCTTACGCTGGTGCGTTGGCGGCGGAGCTTTTACGCCCGACAAACGAACAGCCTACGCGTGCAATCATAGAGGTTAGCGGCAATATCATCAAAAATGTGAAAAGCGTCATTGTTCCGCACACGGGTGGCTTGCGGGGGATTGAATCGGCACTGGCGGCGGGCATTTCGGTTGGGAAACCGAGCGTTGCGTTGGAAGTGCTTTCTTTTGTAAAGGACGAGGACTTGCCCAAAATTACGGCATTGCAAAAATCTTGCTCTATTGAAGTTCGCCAGGTAGAAAGCGATGCGGTATTTGAAATTCGGGTGCATCTATATTCCAAAAATCATAACGCAACCGTGCGTATTTTAGACAATCATACGAACGTGGTTTTGAAAGAATTGGACGGAAAAATCTTGTATGAAAACCACAATGCTACAAAGATTCAAAAGGCTGATCGCAGTTGCTTAACCATAGAGGAAATCGTGGAATTTGCCGACCATGTCTGCGTTGACGACGTAAAAGAAACGCTAGATAGACAAATTGCATGCAATATGGCGATCGCGGAGGAGGGCTTAAAAAACAGCTATGGCGCAAACATTGGCAAAGTATATTTGCGCTCTTATCCCAGCGACGTGGTTGGAAAAGCAAAAGCCTATGCCGCCGCGGGTAGCGACGCCCGCATGAACGGCTGTGAATTGCCTGTAATCATCAATTCGGGCAGCGGCAACCAAGGCTTGACCGCCTCCATTCCCGTTATCGTGTACGCGCGGGAATGTGCCATCGACCAAGAAACGCTGTACCGCGCGCTGTGTGTATCCAACCTTGTGACTGTACATTTAAAAGCGGGCATAGGCACTTTATCCGCCTATTGCGGAGTGGTTTCCGCGGGCGCAGGCGCAGGCTGTGGCGTTGCCTATCTGCAAGGTGGAAAATACCGTGAGGTGGCGCATACGCTGGTCAATGCTTTGGCGATGGATTCGGGCGTCATTTGCGACGGCGCAAAGGCAAGTTGCGCGGCAAAGATTGCGCTTGCGGTAGAAAGTGGCTTTTTGGGCTTGGAGATGTTCAAGCAGGGCAATCAGTTTTATGCAGGCGATGGGATTGTCAAAAAAGGCGTAGAGAGCACCATTTCCAGCATTTCCCGCCTGGCGCACGACGGCATGCGTGAAACGGATAGGGAAATTTTAAAAATTATGACCGAAGGCTGTTGATGGGTTGGCAGGGCGAAATCGTGTATTGTCGATCCCAAAACCGTTAAAAAAGGGGCTCTCCCCCTTTTTTTGTTTATTAACAAAAATAACAGAATCCCCCCTTGACAAATACACGGTTATGTGATATAATTGGTTATATTGAAAATGCCGTATTGTCGGCTTTGATAAGAGGTGTTATGTATGAAGAAATGGTTGGGAACAATCGGTTCTATTTTGCTTGCCGGTGTACTTACGGCATCCGTAGGTTGCTTTGCGGACGATGATAAGGATAAACAATATTCCATCACTTTCATTCAGGAAGGTTTTTCCGATATGAAATTCTGGGTGGACGCAGGGGAATCGTTCAAGCAAGTTCCTGCCCCCAAAAAGGTGGAAGGCTATACTGTCGCTTGGGATAAAACGGAGTTCGATAACGTCACAAAGAACATCGTTGTTACGGCAGTTGCGACCCCGAACGATTATCTGATTACTTATTTTCTTTCGGAAGAGGATGGCGAGCATTTAGACGGCGAATATACGCAGACCGTCACCTTTGACGCGCAGTACACGCTGCCGACGCCCACCAGATACGGGTATTCGTTTACGGGCTGGACGGATGGTAAAAATACTTTGCAGCAAAACGGCGAGTGGAAAATTGCGAAAGACGTCACTTTGTCGCCTACTTGGGCAGACAATAGCTATACGATTACCTTTTTACAAAACGGAAACTCGGAAACGTATAGGCTAGAATGTGGCGACGTGCTTTCGAAAGAGAACATTCCCGAGCTTCTTCCTGTGGAAGGGTACGAGGTGTCCTGGAGTGTGCAAAATTTTTCAACGATTAACCAAAATACGACCGTAACGGTGGTGAAAAATCCCAAAACGTTTACTGTACAGTATCTACTGGGCGATGGGGAAACCTTAGAGGGCGATAACAGCGACGCTTTTCTGTTCGGCTCTGAGTATGCTTTGAAAATTCCCGAAAAGACGGGTTATACCTTCCAATATTGGAAACAGGAAAATAATCAGCCGTTGCTCAGCAAGGGGACTTGGTCGATCGCGCATGACGTGAAACTGACGGCACAGTGGACGCAGAACGATAATCTGATCACCTTCCTTCATGCCGACGGCACAGAAGAAACAAGAACGGTAAAAACGGGTGAGACGCTTGTCGATATTCCTAAGCCCAATCCCGTTCCCGGTTATACGGTTGAATGGAGTGTAAAAGATTTCTCGTCCATCACGGGTGCGATGACGGTAGAGGCGATTCCTACGCCGTGTGCATACAAGGTCACCTATTCCGTCCCCGAAGACAAGCAAGTGGACAAAACGGAAGAGATGATTACGTATACCGAGGACTATACGCTGGCTACGCCTACCAGATACGGCTACTCGTTTGTCGGCTGGGAAACTCCCGATGGCAAAATGCTGGATCAAACGGGTAAGTGGTCGGTGATCGGCGACGTTACTTTGACGGCAAAATGGCAGGATAATTATTACGTCATCACGTTTGTGCATGCGGACAATAGCACGGAAACGGTGCTGGTGGAAAAGGGGGATGCCTTGGATAAAGCGCCTACCTGTAAACAGATTCCCGGTTATACGACAAGCTGGTCGGTGACGGATTTCTCGACGATTACTTCGTCAACGACCGTGCATGCAAAGAAGGATGCGCTTAAGTATACGGTCACGTATTATTTATCAGCAGGGGAAAGCATAAGCGGTGGAAAAGAGGTTGGTGTCACCTTTGGTAGCGCGTATACCTTGGAAAAACCGAAGACTTTGGATAATAGCCTTGCATTTAAGCATTGGAAAAACGCCGTGACAGGGGAAATAGTTCCTTTGAAAGGCACTTGGAAAATTCCAGGCAACGTCACCTTGGTTGCCGTTTGGGAAGAATCGGGCGATTGGACGAAAAATTATTGATTGGCGAATAAGGTATTTTCATGAAACTGAGTGAAATTGGCTATAAAATTTTACGGCGAATATCCTTTGTCACGGCGGATGCGTTGATAGCGTTTGTGGTTGCCATTGCCTCTTTCTGGGCTGTGAGGGGAGCGATCGACTTTTCTTCTGCCTCCATGTGGCTGTGGGCGGCGGTTAATGCGATATTGCTGGTGGCGGTGTTTGCCGTTATGGAAATTTATTCTATCGCCTTATCGTCGATTTCGGTTTCCGATTCCCTGCGTATTATTCTCGGCGTTTTGGTGGTAATGTTTGCAAACATTGTGTTTAGCGTGGTCTTAAACAACATTGCGCCGCAGTATAATTATTCGGTGGGGGTTGCGCTCTTTTACGGTATGGCATTGCTTTGCAGTATGCTGCTGATGCGTTTTTCCAAAAGAATCCTCACGTACATACGCAGAAAACTGCGCGACAAAGGGGACGGTAAAATCCGCGTCATGGTTATCGGCGCAGGGGACGCAGGCACGATTTTGATTAAAGAAATGCTTACTTCGGATAAGATTTCCTATCAACCCGTTTGCATTGTGGACGATAATCCCATATTAAAAGGACAGCATATTTCGCACGTAAAGGTGGTGGGCGGAACGGATTCGATTGCGGAATACGTCAAAAAGTATGACGTTGCAGAAATTTTCATCGCAATGCCGTCCGTACCCAAGAAAAGGGTGAGCGAGATCATTCACGCCGCCAGCGAATGTCGTTTGCCCGTCAAGGTCGTTCCTGGAATTTATCAATTCGTGACGGGAAAGGTCAGCGTTTCCAGCCTTAGAAAAGTGGAAATTACCGACCTTTTGGGCAGAGAGCAGGTATCCGTCAATTTAGACGAGATTATGGGCTATATCCGCGATAAGGTGGTGCTGGTCACAGGCGGCGGCGGTTCGATTGGCAGTGAGCTTTGCCGTCAAATTGCAGCGCATCAGCCCAAGCAATTGATCGTTTTAGATATCTACGAAAACAATGCGTACGACATCGAGCAAGAGCTGAAACGCAACTGCCCGCAGTGTAATTTGCTTACCTTGATTGCCAGCATTCGCGATGAGGGTAAGGTGCGGGACGTGTTTGAAAAATACCGCCCGCAGATCGTATTCAATGCGGCGGCGCACAAGCACGTACCTTTGATGGAAACCAGCCCGAACGAGGCGGTGAAAAACAACGTGTTTGGTACACTGAATATCGCGCGCGCGGCTGACGAATACGGCGTGGAAACCTTTGTGCAGATTTCTACGGATAAGGCGGTGAATCCCACCAACATTATGGGCGCAACCAAGCGTATTTGCGAGATGATCATTCAAACGATTGGCTCGCACAGCAAAAACACCAAGTTCGTGGCGGTGCGGTTTGGCAACGTGCTGGGTTCAAACGGCTCGGTTATTCCTCTCTTTAAACGACAGATCGAAGAGGGCGGCCCGATTACGCTGACCCATCGGGATATCATTCGGTATTTCATGACGATTCCCGAGGCGGTATCGTTGGTGTTGCAGGCGGGTGCGTATGCCAAGGGCGGTCAGATTTTCGTGCTGGATATGGGCGAACCTGTAAGAATATACGACCTCGCGTGCAATCTGATTCGCCTTTCGGGTTTAGAGCCAGGGGTGGATATTGAGATTGTGGAAACGGGCTTGCGCCCCGGGGAAAAGCTCTTTGAAGAGCGCCTGATGGAGGAGGAAGGCTTGCAACGCACGGCAAACGGCTTGATCAGCATTGCAAAGCCCATTCCTTTGGACGAGCCGCTTTTTTGGGATACGTTGGACAAGCTGTATAAAGAGGCGTATTCTGAAACGGAGTGTATGAAGGATAGCGTAAAGGTACTGGTGCCGACGTATACGATTGATAAGCGGATATAAAAACGAAAAAAGAAAAGGGGCAGGTATGCGATGAATGCATAGCTGTCCCTTTTTGTTATTCCCAAAATCCTTTATTTACGGTTGTGTTTTTCTTGTAAATACGCGCTGTTTTCTTCTACTTTTTTCTTATGCAGAGGATACCACAGCCATAACACGATGGCAAGGGCGGTAAAGCCGATGGCGGGTACAATGGTGGAAATGTTGAAAATGCCGTTTAAAACGGCGGGAGAATTTTGCGCGCCTTCCGTATAGCCGATCAAGGATAATAATCCGCCTGAAAGCCCAGCCGCCGCGGCTTGCCCCAGCTTTCTAGAAAAAGAATAAATGGCATAGATCGCTCCGTCTTCACGAATACCGTTTTTGATTTCAGAATAATCGATGACGTCGGTGATTAACGCCCAAGATACCATGGTAAACAACCCTAGCCCCAGCCAACTGACCGATTGCAGGGCAACGTATACCCAAACGCTGGCGGGCTTGATGATAAAGGTCAGCAAAGAGATCAATGCCGCAAAGGCGGCGGAAACAGCGCTGAGTTCTGCTTTACCGAAGCGGCGTGTCAGCGGCTTTGCTGCAAAGGCTGCCAAGAGCATTGCTCCCATCATCACAAGGGTGGAAACCGATTGCGCTGTGGTGTTGTTATAATAATTCGGGAAAATATATCCCGACATGGATTGCACGGTAAACTGCGCCAACAGCATCAATACGGAGGCGGTTGTAATGGCGAGCAACGCCCGATTTTGCACCGCCGAAAGTAGCATATTCTTTAAGGACGCCTTTTTGTGTTCGGCGGGGGTATCGCTCAGTTTAACTCGCTCGGTGGTCAAATAATAGCATACCAGGTATGCGATGACGGATAAAATAGAGAAAATACCTGCAATTAGCGTAAACTTGCCACCGTCTAAGAAAAGCTGACCGTTTTCATTTGTGCTGTAAGCAAACAGTGGTACGCCTGCGCCGACAATCACCCCCGCAAGGGTGCTGCCGATCGAACGGAAGGTGGACAGGGATTGCCTGTCTGCGGGGGCAGAAGAGATCGCTGATGCCATCGAGCCGTACGGGATATTGATAGAGGTGTAAAAAATCGAGCTCCATAAAATATAGGTAAAGAAGAGCCAAACAATTTTGAACGGCATTGCCGCGCCAGCAAAGCCACTTTGGTAAATCAGGAAAGAGGAAATTGCCACGGGCGCGCACATACGACGTATCCACGGCTTGAATTTTCCTACTTTTGTCGTGCGGCTACGGTCGCAAATTCTACCCATGGCGATATCGGTGACGGCATCAACAAACCGCGCTACCATCATCACAATTCCTACGACAAAGGCATCTACGCCCATAACGTCTGTGTAAAATTTTAAAAGAAAGGTAGAGGATAACAAAAAGGTGAAATCGTTGCCAAAATCCCCCATCAGATAACCGACTTTATCTCTCCAACCAAACGGCCTTACGCTTTTTTCCACGCTACACCCCCTCAAGAACGAGTATAGCCAAAGTATGTACCAAACGGGAAAAATTCATACAAAAAAAACGCCGACAGCGGTCAGCGTTTTATGAAAGTTGGCTCAGCTTTTAAATCGTCCGTATACTTCGTTGACCTTACAGGAATAGGAAAAGGTTGCGTCGTAGCCTTTCAAAATCTTTAAAAATTCACCGATTTGCCGTTTGCGAATGATGCAGACGATCAGGGTTTTTTCCGCGTGCGTATACATGCCTTGCGCGTGGAGCGCGGTGACGCCTCGGCCAAGCTTTTGCATAATCTCTGCAGACAGCTCGTCAGGCTTGTCGGTGATGATTTCGAATTTATAGCCGCTTTTCAGCCCTTGCAGCATATAATCGACCACAAGGTTGGAAAGAAAGATATTCATCAGGGTAGAGATGACGGGGTTTATTTGAAAACCGTACACGAAAAATGCAAGCCCTACGATGGAGGAATCCAGCGCGAACGCGACCCATGCGATGTTTTGTTCGGGGTGGAAGTGCTTGATCAACGCTGAAATTGCATACGTCCCGCCCGAAGCGCCAAAGCGGCGCAGCATCAGCGAAAATCCAAGCCCAGAAATTACGCCAACGCCGATCGCGGCGAAAACGACGTTGTTTTCCTTAGGGGAAAGGGGGCTGATCGCATCGTAATAGGGCAGACCTGCGCTTTGGTTTAACCATTTAAACAACATCAAAAGCCCAGACTGCATCAAAAGATAAATCAGCAGAATAATCCCCGTTTTACGGCTGACAAAGATGGCAACCAGGGCAAAAATAGGGGCGTTGAACGCGAACATCAGGATACTCATATTTAAGGTCATTTCCCCGAAATGCAGCTCTGCCAAAAGATTGCCGACAATCGAGGCAAGCCCCGTGACGCCGCCGGGGGCAAAATTGTTATAATTGGAAAAAAAGAACAGCGAAAAAGATACCAAAATAGCGGCTAAAAAACAGATTGCAAGGTCGCAAAGCAGCGTTTTTATGTGCCAATCGTCCTGCATGGCAGGCTGCGGTAAAAAGGTTTTTCGTTGAGGCGATACTTCTTGGGTTTCCTGTGTTTCCATAGTTTAGCTCCTAAAAATCGTGCTTTAATCATAAAACTTTTTTTTAAAAAAGGCAAGCAAATTGCAAAGAAATAATGTGAAATGGAGAAAAAGTGCAAAAAAGAAACTTTTTTGAAAAAATTTCACCCCATTTTCATTGTATTTGAGGCGGGATTTTGCTATAATATAGCTTGAATAAGTGTGTAGGCAGGTGCGTAAGGACAGAATGGAAGCTATCCGTTTTGATAAGGTTCGTTTCAGCTATGAAACGGAAGAAAAATCTACGGCAGAAAATCCCTTTGTCGAAGATACTTCCTCCAGCGAGGGAGTTTTTGCCTTACGCGAAATTGATTTTTCGGTCAACGAGGGGGAATTTGTTGCGGTGCTGGGTCACAACGGCAGCGGAAAATCGACGTTGGCGCGTTTGATTGACGGCTTGCTTGCGCCGACGGGCGGGAAAATCACGGTGCTGGGCTTGGACGCTGGGGATAGTAAAAATCTGTTTGAAATTCGCAAACAGGTAGGCATTGTTTTTCAAAATCCTGACAATCAAACGGTTGCCTCTATTGTGGAGGACGACGTGGCGTTTGGTCCAGAAAACATCGGTGTGCCCCGCGAAGAGATTGGGGAACGGATTGCGTTTGCGCTTGAAGCTGTGGGTATGAGCGCCTATCGACATTCCACGCCTACGCGGCTTTCGGGCGGGCAAAAACAGCGCATTGCCATCGCGGGGGCGCTGGCGTTAAAGCCGAAGATTCTTATTTTAGACGAATCGACGGCAATGCTGGATCCGTTGGGAAGAAAAGAAGTGATGGACGTCGTTCTGCGCTTGAACAAAGAAGAGAAAATGACCGTACTTTTGATCACCCATTTTCCCGAAGAAGCTATGCTTGCCGACCGCGCAATCGTGATGCACGCAGGGCAAATCGTTTTGGAGGGCGCCCCTCAAACGGTGCTTTCTAAGGAAGATCGGTTAAAAGAATACGCTTTGGCGTTGCCGCATGCCTATCAGCTCTGCCGCGCCTTAACGGCAGGCGGTTTGCCGATAGAAGATTGTATGGACGTCGAGCTGTTGGCGGATCAAATTGCCAGCGAAATTGATAAAAAGCAGGGGGCAGGTATTGATCTATCATCGCTACCGATGTGTAGCATTCCTATGAAAGACGGCGGGGCGGACGACGGGGTGATCGCAAAAAACGTCACCCACGTTTACAACCCGAAATCCCCTTTTGAAACGTATGCGTTAAACGGCGCTACGCTCTGTGTAAACAGCGGTGAATTTTTTGGCATCATCGGCTATACGGGCAGCGGTAAATCTACCTTTGTGCAACATTTGAATGCCTTGATAAAATTGCCGACGGCGGAAAAGAACTATCGTCCTAAGCGCAAGGATCAAGCTGCCCAGCAAAATACCACGCTGACCGTGGCAGGGTATGACTTGACGGATAAAAAAACGGATTTTCGTGCGCTTAGAAAAAACGTAGGAATGGTCTTTCAGTACCCCGAATACCAGCTGTTCGCAGAAACGGTATTCGAGGACGTGGCGTTCGGTTTGAAGAATTTTTCCGATCATACGCTTACGCCAACGGAAATCGAGCAAGCGGTGCGCGAAGCGCTGGAAATGGTGGGCTTGCCGTACGAAACAATCCATTCGCGTTCTCCCTTCGAGCTTTCGGGTGGGCAAAAGCGGCGTGTAGCGATTGCGGGCGTGATTGTGACAAAACCGCAGATCTTGGTTTTGGACGAGCCTGCGGCAGGCTTAGATCCGCAGGGGAAGGCGGAGATTATGCAGCTTTTGCACAAGCTACATTCTCAGTGGTGTAAAACGGTAATCATCGTTTCGCATGATATGGACGAAATCAGTGAAAACTGCACCAAAGCGGCTGCGTTTAGCGGCGGTAAGGTGGTGGCGTGCGGCGCTCCGCGTGAAATTTTTGCCTCTTTAGAAAGGGTGCAGGAAATGGGCTTGGATATGCCGTTTACAGCAAAGTTGACCCATGCGTTAAGCCGCAGGGGGATTGCGATCGAGTCTGATCTTTCCAAGGCGGATTTTATCAAAAGCTTGTTGACCTATGCCAAAACGCAGGGTGCAGGTACGCCCTTAAACGGAGGTGGTGCAGATGTCTGACGTATCCTTCGGTCAATATTATCCTGCAAAATCCTTTGTGCATAAGCTGGATTCACGCGTCAAGCTGCTGTTTTTGATCGCCTACATTGTGGGTATCTTTTTGGCGGACAGTTTTTGGGGACTGGGCGTATGCGCGCTGGCGTTCACCGTGTGTGCAATCTGTTCCCGCGTGCCCTTTGGTAAGTTGTTAAAATCGGTAAAGGGGATCTTGTTTTTGCTGCTGTTTACGGCGATTCTAAACGTGTTTTTTTACAGCCCGAAAGAGGGCGAAACCGCGCTTTGGAGTTGGCAATTTATACACGTGTATACGGGTGGCTTGCTTTCTGCGGGCTTTTTGATTGTGCGGCTGTTTTTGTTGGTGGTTGGCTCTTCCTTGCTGACGCTGACAACCACGCCCGTGGCGCTTACAGACGGCATAGAAAGCCTGCTTACTCCGCTGAAATGGATCAAAGTGCCTGTGCACGACATTGCCTTAATTATGTCGATTGCGCTTCGCTTTATTCCCATTTTGACGGATGAAACCTCGCGCATCATGAACGCGCAAAAGGCGCGTGGGGCAGATTTTGAAACGGGCGGGCTGTTTAAACGGATCACGGCGATGATTCCTGTGCTGATTCCGTTGCTGATCAGCGCCTTCCGTCGTGCGGACGAATTGGGGGACGCGATGGACGCCCGTTGCTATGCGGGCAGCACAACGCGTACAAAATATAAAAAGCTGCAGCTTGGCTGGCGGGATCTGTTGGCAGCGGTATTTTGCGCGGCAATGCTGGCGGGTATTATCCTATTAAAAATATTTTTGTAGACTCTCTTTGACGGGGTAAGAGAAAAAAGGAGTTGCTATGCTGTACGTTTTAAAAATTGCATACGACGGCACGGAATACGCCGGCTGGCAACGCCAGAAAAATGCCCTTTCCGTGCAGCAGCTTTTGGAAGAAAGCGTGCAGGCGGCGCTGGGGGTGGACGTAAGGATCACCGCCAGCGGCAGAACGGACGCAGGTGTGCATGCCGTGGGGCAGGTATGCCATTTTAAGGCGGAGCTTTCCGTGCCTGCTGCGCGTATGCCCGATTGCTTGAATCGATACCTGCCCCCCTCCATTCGCATTGTAGAGGGCTGGGAAGGCGCGGACGGATTCGACGCCTGCAGAAGCGCGAAACGAAAGACCTATCGCTATACGCTGTATGAAAGCGCTTGGGAACACCCGCTGCTGGATCGGTACGCAACGCGGGTGGAGAGTATTCCCTCCGTAGAAAGGCTGCGGCTGTGTGCCAAATCCTTGGAAGGCGAACACGACTTCAAGGCGTTTTGTGCCAGCGGCTCTGCGGTGAAAACGACGGTGCGTACGGTGTACGAGGTACGTATAGAAGAACGGAAGGAATACGGCGTACGGGTCGTGGACGTGTTTGTGACGGGCAACGGCTTTTTATATAATATGGTGCGTACGATGACGGGGGAACTGATCGAGCTTGCCCTTGGCAAGCGCACCGTTGACAGCCTAAACGACGCCTTTGAAACGGGGACGCGCGGCTTGGTGGGCAAGACGTTGGCGGCGAAGGGATTGACTTTGATCTCCGTCGAATACGACGAATGAAATATGGACAAATTGAGGAAATAACGGTATGATAAATCCTGGGTGGTATTCACTGTTTAGCAGTATTATAGAAACGCTTTCCTATCTATTGTATATCAAGGGTCATAGGATTGCCTGGCAGCATGCTTTGGTGGCGACAGGGGTTGTGTTTGCAATTTTGCTGACGGCATTTATTTTGCAGGGGATCGGCTTATATAAGCTGGCGAAGAAAACGAATGCGCGACATCGCTATTTGGCGTTTGTGCCGTTTGCGTATACTCTGTTGGTTGAAGAGTTGGCGGGCGAAATAACCTTTTTTGGACGCAAAGTGCGCAAGCTTGGCTTATGGGCGATGATTGCGGAAATCCTTTCCGCCGTCTATCACGCATTGATGGCGTATGCATTGTTCGTGCTGTACGTAAAAAACAGCGCGTTGTATGAATACGTGCAAATCGGTGGAATCAGTTTCCCGCAATGGACGGTAGAGCTTGGCGGCGCGGCATTGGCTTGGTTGAAATTTTATAACCTTGACGGCATCGGCTCAATCATCAGTTTGGTGGAAACCATTCTGTTCGTGATGCTATATATTGGGTTCTATAAGCGTTATGCGTATAACCACGCCACTATTTTGAGCGCTGCAAGTATTTTCGTGCCCTTCTTTAACCCGATTGCAACCTTCTGCCTGCGTGGGCGAGATCCGATTGATTACGAGGCGATTTTGCGTGCCCGCAGGGAGGCATTCCACCGTCAACAGCAGCAATGGCAAAACGGTCCTTACGGTCCTTACGGTGGCCCTTACGGTGGTCCTTACGGCGGTCCTTACGGAAAACCGAACGAGGGCTCGCAGCCCAAAGAGGAGGAAAAACCGCAAGACCCGTTTGGGGAGTTCGCCGATGACAAGACGAAAAACAATACAAACGGCAAGGACGGAAACGATTTCTTTTAATCTACCGTGAAAAAGGGAATAGGAATAAGCGGAAATTATATTTTCCGCTTTTTTTTATAAAAAAATATCGTAAAACAGTTTACATCATAACTTAGTTATGATACAATATTAAAGAAAGTTATACCAAAAACGTTTTTGAATACGAGAAAGACGCGCAAAGGAGGGAAAAGTATGCTGTTTGAAGAAACGATTGCAGCGATTGCAACGCCTGCGGGAAAAGGCGGCGTAGCGATCATTCGTTTAAGCGGTAAAGATCCGCTGAAAATCGCGGCGCAGATGTTTACCCCCTCCGGCAAGACCTCGGTGCAAAATTTCCAGCCATATCGCATGTATCCGGGTACGATTGCTTGCGAC
>JAZURU010000178.1:0-9214 GCA_045606365.1 Candidatus Scatosoma sp.
GGGACAAGCTCCCGTTCCCAGCACAGCCGATCGGACAGCAGACAGAGGATCGCCGATGCCATGGGCGCCACCACCGGGGAGATGGCAATGGCTTGGACGATGACGCCTGCGTTGGCAAATTGCGAGGAGTAGATGGATTGATTCAGCGTAGAATCAAAATACCCCATACAACCCATCAAAATGGCGATTAAGAAAACGGCGATAAACAGAATACGTTTGATGATTCTGCCTACGATGTTTTCAAGGAAGGAGAAGTTCAATAGATCCCAACAGATTTGATGGATCAAGCACACGCCTGTGCAAATCATAATGCTGAACATGATGCCGTTATTTACGACGTCGGCAGCCTTGTTGCTTTCGAAGATGGGGTTGATGATGGCAACGACCAAAATCCCTACCCCCAAAAAGACCAGCACAGAGGTTATCAAACGAAAAACGCGGTTGGATAACATAATAGCTCCTTTGTATGGTTATAAAATCAATGCGATTATTATTTTAACATAACTTGGTGGGAAAGTCAATCATACAACCAGCATTTTTTATAGTGTTCTGTTTTACCATAAATTTGACAAATCGGGAAGATTGTAATAAAATGAATTTGCAAAAATAAAACAGATTTATGCTATCGTTGGAACAACCGCTATGCTATAATATAAGAAAATGAAAGTACTCCAATAGATAAAAAGGAGAACGTATTATGCAACTGGTCTGTTTGCAGATTGATCTTGCACGGCAAAAAGAACGTGTGGAGTATGTAAAATCGTACATGGATTTTGCGGTAGAAAACGGGTATAATTCTGTTTTGCTGTATTTGGAAAATGTGGTAAGAACGCCGTCTACGGAATATTTTGACAAAGAAGATACCTATTCGATGGAAGAAATGTCCGAAATGGTGGCGTACGGAAGGGCGAAAGGCTTGGACGTTATTCCAGCCTTTGAAAACTTGGGCCATTTAGAGAAGTTTTTTGAATATCCCGAGTGGGAAAGTCTGTCTGAATGCGAGGATACCACCAAGGAGGGTCGAGGCTTTGAACGGGCGAAAAGGGGCTCGTGCGGGTGTATCAGCAATCCCATGTTGTATGAAAAGTTGGATTTGTATATCCGTGAGGTTGCGTCGTTGTTCGATAGCGAATACATCCATATGGGCTTGGACGAACCCTTTGATTTTGCGGTGTGCCCCAAATGCGAGGAGAGGCTGCAAGGCGGTACAACGAAAGCGGAGCTGTTTTATCAGCACATTATGCACACCTACGATTTGGCAAAATCGCTGGGGAAAACGATGATGATGTGGGATGATTTCTTCGAGTATGCGGACGTTGCGGATAGGCTGCCGAGGGATATCATTTTTTGCAATTGGAATTACAATTTTGTATCGGACGAGCCGGCGGGGCACTGGACGAATCGCATCAAAAAGGACTGGTTTCGCTACTATGAAGAGCTGGGCTTTCGGTATATGTTCTGCACCTATGCACATAGGGCGTCCTCGCTGTATAATTTGGAGAGCTTTACCCGCTATGCGTCTAAATACAATCCGTTTGGTGGCTTGACGACCACGTGGATTCGCAGCGACTCGTTTTATCTCGGTGCGATGCCGTTTATGGCGTGTGCAGGGCAATTGCTTTCGGGTAAAATCTCGTCCAAGGAAGAAATTTTGAAGGTTTACGGTGATTTTGTCGGCGAAGATTGTGCAAGATTGCTTACCAGCTTAAACATCGCAACCTACTTTAACGGGTATAATGATTTTACAGCTTGCTGCGAATCGGAATATTATTTGAGGTATACGTATCGAAAGCAGCTTGCCTACGCCGTGGAAGAATTGCGTAGATACGAGGCTGAGGCGGAAGGCTTTGCCAAAGATATTTTGACGGATATTTACGGATACGTTTACGCCGTTTATTTAGAGCTTGCGTTGCAGGACGTTGGCACAAGGCTGTATGACGGCTACGAAGCAAACTCTGTTCCCAAGGGCGAACTTATCCAGCGATTGCAGCAAATAAGAGCCGGCTACGATGAAATTGAAGCAAAGTGGCTGGTTTTGTGGAAAAAATATCGCGAGGGTATTCAAAGCCAAAAAGGTAAGTTTGCACAGCGGTTTCAGGCAAAGAGAGAATTGATAGACCGCTTGATTGCAGCGGTGGAACAAAGCAATCGGGTGGGGATTCTCTACGCCGATTTAATGCTGCACGACGGTTTTTCCACCGTGCGTGTCAATATTCGTGCGAAATATGTGGACGGGGAAGAAACCCAAGTGTATAAAGGGGCAGTAAAGCCGAGCATGGCAGGGTTGGACTGCGGTGGGTGCTATACCTTCCGTTATCCGCTTGCCGACAAAAAAGTGGAATGGATCTCCTTTGAGGTGTTTGGCGAGGGGGCTTTGTACCCGACGAATTTCCGTTATCTATTAGAGGGTAAACAGTATATTGCAGGCAGAGTGGAAGCGGTTTGCGGCTGGGTGAAAAACGAGCAAAAGCTGCTGACGAACGATACCCGCTTTGCTGAAATGGGCTACGAGGACGGAGTGCGGCATTTCAACGAGCTGTCGCTGTCCAAAGAAAAAAGTACGGTGAAAATTTATTTTAAAGCTTTGACGGAGAAAGGGGCATGAAAACGGTTAAGAGTGCGCCTAAGGCGGAAAAGGATCGATTTATTCAGATTGCCGCAGGCGGCAAGAAAATGAACGGCGAAGTCAAGCGTATGGCGGAAATTCCACCTTTGCCTATCAAGCACAATGTTTTAAAGCCCCAAAATACGCAATTTGGGATAACCATGTCTGCGTTTAATGAGGAGGAGGCGTATCAATCCTTCCTGGAAGAAAAGGCGGCTTTGCGCGCTTATTACGCTCCGTTTTTGGAAAACTATGCGCGCAAGGTAGAGGACAGATCGGTTTCGATCGTCGATTTTTCCTATCGCAGAGAAACGGAGGCGGATAAAGCGGATTTTACCCGTGTGTTAAACGGCGAGGGAGAATGGCAGCAGGTAAAGATTCCCCATTACGATGGACCTGACGGCAGATGGAACGCCTTTTATCGTACGGAAATCCATTTAGATAAAAAGGAACAGGGGAAAGAATATATCCTCGATTTTGAGGCGGTGGATTATATCGCCGAGGTTTATATCAACGGCAGAATGGCGGGGCGGCACGAGGGCTTTTTTGCCCCTTTTTCCGTTCGCTGTGGCGAATATCTTCACGTGGGCAAGAACACCCTGCTCGTCGTTGTGAAAAACGACGTGACGAGCACGGCGGTGACGGTGGACGGCTACGCCCATTACGGGGATAAAATTTACGGTGCGACGCACTTTGGCTATGACGAGCCTGCCTTGGGCTGGCACCATTGCCCTGCGGGTGCGGGAATTTTTGGAAAAGTAAAAATGACGGTAGCAGGTACGCGGCGAATTACCGACATTTTTGTTCAGCCCGATATAGATAGAGGCGAAATCACCGTGCATACCACCGTGTTCACCTATGCCTACAAGACGTTGAGGGGGAAGGTTTCGTATACCTTAGAGGGCAGAAATTTTAAGGAAACGGTCTTTGAAACCGTCGAAGGCAAAACGGATCCGTTTACGGTGGACGAAAACTATCTTACGGAAAAGTTTTCTATCCCCGATTTCAAGCTTTGGACGCAAAAAACGCCCTATCTATATGCTATTACGGTGACGTTGTACGACGAGAATGGGAGTGTTTTAGACGAAAAGCAAGCGCACTTTGGAATGCGGAAATTCCACATGGACGAAACCAGCACCCCCAAGGGCGCGTTCTATTTGAACAACGAGCGCATTGTTCTTCGCGGCACCAACGAGATGGGGCATTTGCCCCTTTGCGTGATGCGCGGGGACTTTGAACAGCTCATCGACGATATTTTGACGGCGAAAGTGGCAAACTTGAACTTTTACCGCATGACGCAGCGCCCTGTTCATGACGAAATTTATACCTATTTCGATATGCTCGGTATGCTTTGTCAAAGCGATTTTCCGTTGTTTTCGTACTTAAAGCCGAGTGCGGTCGGCGAGGCGTTAAAGCAGGTGCGGGAAATGGAATTACACACCCGCAGCCACCCGTCGGTGATCGTGGAAACCTTCTGCAACGAAACCCTGGATAAGACGGCGTGGGGGAAAGAGCAGTATAACCTTTCCCGCTACGAGATTGAAAAATTCTTTCACGCGGCAAAGGAAGTGGTAGAGATTTATAATCCCGACCGCGTGATCAAATATTGCGAGGGGGATTATGCTCCCCTGCCTGAAACGCACGGTATCAGCGATTTTCATTGCTATACCTATTGGTACGTATCCCACGGTATGCCCAGCGGAAAGCTGCAAAAGGGCTATCTTCCGCCCATTCGTCCCGATTGGATGACGGGCTGCGGTGAATTTGGTGTAGACGGCTTGGATCGATGGGAGTTGATGCAAAAGTATTGCCCCAAGGAATGGTTGCCGAAATCGCAGGACGAGCCGTGGTCGCCAAAGCCGATCGCCAAAGAGCAGTGCTACGTCCTGCACGGCGATTTCTTCCCCGAACAGAATACGGCGAGGGAGTGGATTGCCGCCAGCCGAGAATGGCAGAAAATAGCGATCAAGGACTACGTGCACATCTTGCGCCGTAGGGTCGATTACATCGAAAGCACGGCGGTGCATCTTTTGATCGACGCTTGGCCCTGCGGTTGGACGAAAACGCTGGTGGACGTGGATCGAATTCCAAAGCCTGCGTACTATGCCTTTAAAGAGGCGAATATTCCCGTGCGGATCAGCTTGCGTAGGGATCAGTACGTGGTATATACGGGCGATACCCTGACAACGGAAATGTATGCTCTCAACGATACGGCAAAGGACGTGGCGGTGAAAGCGACGGCAAGCGTCTATTTGAACGGCGAAGAGATTGAGTCTTATGTGACCGAAAATACGGCTACGGGGGTAGCATGTACGTATCTAAGCGAAATTTCGACGAAAATTTCCGAGGGGAAAACGGGTATAATCAAGGTGGTTGCAAGGCTTGAAAACGGCAATGAAAGCACCTATGACGAAGTGGAATACGTTGTCAAGGAAAAAGTGGATAAGGCGCAAAAAATGCCTATGCTGCTTGGCGAGAGAGTACAGTCTATAGAACGGGTTTGTGGCGGCGAACGAACGGATAGCGTGATTTTTGCGGACGACGATTATTTTACCGAACATCGCGAGGAGCTGGAAGAAAAGGCGGCGCAGGGACGTAGGTTGATCGTGGTGACGAACAAGCCCCTGCATATCCTTGGGGAAGATATTGTTTTCCGCGTTCATACGCTGGAAGAAGAGGTGCGCGCCAACAATTTTGTGGCGAGAAGTGAAATCAGCAAATTCACGAAAGAATTTGCCGAGATGGATTTTCAGAACTTCTACAACGCAAAGACAGGGTATCAGGATTTGACCGCTTGGTTTAAGTTCGAATGGTCGGGCGCGGAAGAAATCCTCTACACCTACGAGGATACTGCCGATCCGAAATACGCGCTACACAAAAAACATAAAATGATTGCGGCGGTGAAAAAGCACGGCAAGGGCGAGGTTGTGTTAACCACCCTTTCCTGCTTGGATGGTTGCTTGGGCTGCAATCCTGCTTTGGATAAACTGATGATCAATTTAATTGAAAAGGAATAAAACGATGAAAGAACAATTTGAATGGATTCATAGCTGGTGCGATGAAACGATACGGAACGATCTGCCTCGCGTGTTGATTGTCGGGGATTCGATTACGCATAACTATCAAGAAAAAGTAAGACAGCTTTTAAAGGGTGTTTGCTACGTCGATTATATTTCTACTTCATATGCCATCGATACGAAGATGTATAATCAACTCGTATATACGTTTATGACGGATAGCAGGTATGCGCTCATTCATTTCAATCATGGCTTGCACGGTATTCACCTGTCGAAAAAATCGTATAAGAGCAGAATGAACAAGTTGCTTTCCAAAATGGATAAAGACGTGAAATTGATTTTGGCGACGAGTACGGTTGTTTATAAGGAAGGGAACAAGCGTTTGGACGGCGCGTGGATGAAACGGGTAAGAGAACGCAATGCCGCAGTGCAAGAAATTGCGGAAGAAAAGGGTTGTAGCGTGGATGATTTATACACGGTTAGCGTTTCTATCCCCAAAGAATACCGCTATGTCGACGGTACGCATTATTTGCAGGATGGGTATGCGATGCTTGCGGAAGCGGTTGCGGAATGTATACGTAAGGAGCTAAAAAAATAACATGAAAGAAATCGAATGGAGAGGCTTTCAGGGCTATGAATTTGAGTTTGAGGGGTTGCAAGCAAAGCTTATCAAACCAAACTGTAAACCGAACGGCAAATGGCTGTTGAAAGCGGAATATTTTGACGCTTTTCCCGAAACGGAAATCGAGCTGTTGAACCGTGGGTGGCATTTGGCATATAACGAAAACCACAATCGTTGGGCGGAAGATTTGGATTTGGAAAGAAAATCCAAATTCCTGCAATATATCCCTAAAACGTTTGGGCTTTCTCAAAAATGTGTGTTGGTGGGTATGAGCTGTGGCGGTTTGTACTCGGTAAAGCTGGCGGCGTTGAACCCCGAACGGGTGCAAGGCATTTATTTAGATGCGCCCGTGATGAATTTGCTCAGCTGTCCTTGCAACTTAGGAAAAGGAAACGGCGTTCCGTTTGAAGAATATACCCATTTTACGGGTAGGACGATGGTGGATATGCTCAGTTATCGGGAACACCCCATTGATAAAATGCATATTTTGGCAGAGCATAAAATTCCCATTGTTATGGTGGCAGGGGACAGTGATACGGTTGTGCCGTATGATGAAAATGGAGCGCTGCTTGAAAAGTATTATAAACAATGCGGTTTGCCGATCAAGGTGTTTATAAAAGAGGGAGTAGATCACCATCCGCACGGCTTAGCGGATCCGTCGGTGGTGGCGGATATTGCGGAAACATTTTAAGCGAGGTAAAAAGTCATGGAAAAATTACAGTATATTCAGAACTTTGAAAGGCTGGGCTTTGGCTTGTTCGTACACTTTGGCTTATACAGCAAGGTGGCAAAAGGCGAATGGTACTTGCATTTGAATAAGAATGCAGACAAAGCTGCGTACGAAAGGGAGGCAAAGAGTTTCCGCGTTCGCAAAAATTGGGCGAAAGAGCTGGTAAAAACGGCAAAGGCGGTAGGGTGTAAATACATTACGTTTACCACCCGTCATCACGACGGTTTTTCGCTGTACGATACCCGCGGTTTGAACGATTACGACGCTCCGCATTCCGCTTGCGGGCGGGATTTGATCCGCGAATTTGTGGACGCGTGCAACGAGGGGGGAATTGTGCCCTTCTTCTATCATACGCTGTTGGATTGGCGGGAAGAAAGCTTTCAAACGGACTTTCCGAAATACATCGATTATTTGGTGAAAAGCGTTGAGATTTTGTGTAAAAATTATGGCAAAATCGGGGGCTTTTGGTTTGACGGCAGCTGGAGCAAAGTGGACGAGGATTGGCAGGAGGATCGGCTGTATGGCACGATTCGAAAATACCAGCCCGAGGCGATGATTATCAACAACACGGGGCTTTCCGCTTGCGGCAAGGTGGGGCATCCTGAAATCGACAGCGTCACCTTTGAACGGGGCAAGCCTGCTTTTGTAGACAACTCGGATAAATACCGCGCAGGGGAAATGTGCCAGGTGATGAACGATCATTGGGGCTATGCCGAGGGGGATTGCAATTACAAATCGACGAAAGTGCTGATTGAAAACTTGATTGATTGCAGGCGGTTTAACTGTAATTTTCTGTTGAATACGGGCTTGCGTGGAGACGGTTCGGTCCATTCGATGGACGGGGCGATCTTGCGCCAAATTGGCAAGTGGATCGCAAAAAATAAGGGCTTTATTTATGGCGTGCAAGCTGCGGACGTGCAAGCGGAGAATGCGGATATTTTGCAGGATAAAG
Organism: Candidatus Scatosoma sp.; assembly: GCA_045606365.1. Taxonomy (GTDB): domain Bacteria; phylum Bacillota; class Clostridia; order Christensenellales; family Borkfalkiaceae; genus Scatosoma. The sequence goes on from JAZURU010000178.1 coordinate 7,927, forward strand.
ACGGTTATTATGCGGTGATCAAGGACGTGCCGATGTCTGCCGACCCGAACGTGCAAAGGGAAATTGGGTTGGAGCAGGTACGGATTGAACGCAAAGTTTTGTCGGCGGAATGGTTGGACAACGGAGAAAAGATCGAGGTAAAGAACAATGCATTTGCCATATGTCCGTTCTCTTATGGGGAAAGCGGTTCTGTCCGCGTTGCAAAATTGCAGCTGGAGTAATTTTAAATAGAAAAAAAAGGGCTTTGACAGAAGCCCTTTTTCTTTTTAGGAAAGATGAAAATCAGTTTTTCTTCAACGTATCTTATTAGGTAAAACGTGCGGTAATACAAAACCCCTACAACGTAGGTTAAAAACCAAAAGATTTGATTTGCGTTGCGTTTTGTGCTTAAAAATCAAAAGGCAAGAATTTTACTTCCCGCCCTTTAAAAATATTTGGTTTTTATCTTAAACTAGCCCAATAAATATGAAGAATCAAGTTGCAAACAATTTAGTTTTTCGCTTTATATATTATTGCGTTTGGGTAAATAAAAATATTTACCTCCTTTTGCAATAATTTCTACTTCTTCATTGAAAAGATTGTCCCTAGTATATGATATTGTTGAAGTATTAGCGGTTTGTCCTTTTATCATATTAACCATTTGAACGCCTATCTCTTGATAATTCCACTCGTCATTTATCCAACTAATAGGTTTTTCTAAGAGTGCAAGGAATCCTGTATGTTTTCTACGGCTTTCTGTAAGGTCGATTTTCAAGGCTTCGCATTGAGTATTGTGCCAACCAACCAATCGAGTATGTATAGATTCAATTTTACTTGTATGCAATGTAAAAGAACCAAAACATTGCTCTTTGCCTTTTATTCCTAAATGCAAAGTGAAATCGAGAATATTAATTTGATATAAGAGTTTTAAGAGTATGGTTTGGTATTGAGACCATTTACCAATCTCTTTGACAGCGCTCTCATAATCAGCATAATTAGAACAATTCTTGCTAGTTAAAGTTTCAAGTGTTGTTTCTGCTTGATTCAAAAGTTCTTGACATTTATTTCTCAATATTTGAACATTATCAAGTTCACGACATCTTAATTCATTATTTTCAATACTTGAAATTTGAAACTTTGAGATATTATAAGCCGATTCCATCAAAGAGGCAACTTTGCTTTTATATTGAATATCTAAAAAGTCAACAATCCTAGATATATGGTCACTTATCAACCCTAATTGTGAGTCAACTTGGTGCATATAGTATTGTCCAACTATCATAGATGCTACACCCATAACAGCAGCGCC
>JAZURU010000179.1:0-18311 GCA_045606365.1 Candidatus Scatosoma sp.
TGAGGCGACGGGACTTGAACCCACGACCTTTTGGTCCCTAACCAAACGCGCTACCAAGCTGCGCTACGCCTCAATATTGCTAATCGTCAAACGCTTTCGCCTTCAACGACATAAGCAATTATACCCAATGCCAAACTTTTAGTCAAGCATTTTTAGTTATCTTTTGCAAATTCTTTGAAAAAATTTTTTCACCTCAAAAAAAATCGGCACTACTACCCTGCTGCTAAAATAGCCCGATTAACATCGCAGCACACTTTCCTAAAAACAACCCTGTCGGCAACAGGAAAAACACGACAAGCACCCCTGCCGCCAGCAAAATCCCCGCAGCTCCAATCACTTTTTCCAAACGGAAAAACAACCTCGTTTCCTGCAAAAGGATCCCGATCAAACACAGCAAAATTCCACCAATGAAAAAGCCCCAAAGAATATATTTCCCATACGGGCTTTCGTATGAAAATTCCACCCTGTTTTCCCCTTCGTCAAGCGCCACGCACAGAAACTTTAAATCATTGTCGCAAAGTTCCCTTTCCACGCCGTTAACGCGTACATGGTAGCCCTCAATTGCCGCAAACGGCACCATCAGATACTGTCCAGTTTTCGCAGAAACGGTGGCGCTGATCCCCTTTGCCGAAACCGCAACCTCACCGCCCGTTTCCCGCAGCTTTTGCGCCAGCTGCCTAACGTGACCGCCCGCAAGCGATTGCACCGCGGGATCACCGCCCAAAAAGCGGTACAACGCCAGCTGGTTTTGCACGCGGTTTTCATAGGTGACGTTATCTGTCACAAAGCGATATTCCCCTTTGTCCAACACCAACGCCGACGGAAACACGTACAAGTTCTCATACACGTACAAGCCGTCTGCTGAAAGCTGCACGCTTTCGCCCTGCTTTTCCACCTTGACCTGCCGATACCAGCTGCGTCCGTCCGCCGTCTTTTTCGACGCCTCGGGCACGATGACGTATTTATAGCCCAGCAGGCTATCCCCAAAGATATTGCCGCCGTTCCCACGGGAAATATTTTTTCCGTTCGTGGAATATCCAAACATGACCGCAAGCGGAAAATTGTCCTTATCCAGCATAGACGAGAACGCGGTATACGCGTAAGTATCTCCTTCGAAGCCAATATTCGCAGAAAACTGGTTGCCGTAATCACGGACGCGGAAAAATCCATCGTCGCTTTCATCCAGCGTACGCGCAAACTCGGTATAATGCTGTGTACGCAGGTTATGCGAAGAATAATTCCCGTCCACAAGCTGTTGATTGAAAAAAGCACCGTGAAAAACGACCAGCAAAGCGGCGAAAATACTCACCAAGCGCATAGGCAGCTTTTTAGCAGCCACAAAAATGCAACCCGTACCAAGGATCAGCACTACGCAAACAAAATAGATCCCTACGGCAAAGATGCCACCGATAGAATGTGCAAACCTACCCGAGAACGCGCGGATCGCGTCCGCCACCGTCCCTTCAAAAAGCTGCGCTGCCTGAATGTGGTAATCAAAGGCAAAAAATACCGACATCGCCACAAACAAAACCCCGCAAAGCACCCCGTAAACAACAGGCGCAATCTTCTTTCGTTGCAGACATGCCCCCCTCGTTTTCTCTTTTTGAAACAGATTTAAGCCACGCAACCCCAGGCATGCGCCCCCGAAGAAATAGATCGCGTTTAAAAAGCCAAAGCGCAACGCATACGACATGTAGCTACCCATATTCAGCAATAGCATACTCTCGTTCACAATGGTAGGCAACAGCGTTAAAACCCCTGCCGCCAACATAAATTTCGACAGCCCCGTTTTCAGCTTAGAACGGAAAAAATACACCGTGGTCAAAACGACGAAAATCCCGTCCGTTAAGATATAGGAAAGCTTTGCCTCCAACGAGCTTGTCCAATTACTTAAATACTCTTCCGTCAAAAACCCGCTTTCAGAAAAACCGTACAATGCGTCCGTAAAGAACGCACCGCCGCGCGCCGCGCGCATATAGGCAATCAAGGAGGGCAACAGCACGGGCAACGCCATCAAAACGGCGCAAACAAACGCCAAGGAAAGGTGGGTGATAAACCGCATTCTGCACCCTTTCTTCACGCAGAAAAAAGCGAAAAAAATCAGCGCAGGATAGACAGTGAGCATCGCAAAGCAGCCGATAGAAAAGCTGGTGTATATACATGCCGCCATAAATGCGGAAAACAGCCAAAAGCTCCCCGTTTTCAAAAATTTACGAAACGCCCACACGATCAGCGGCATATACATCAAAAGATCCATCCAATTGATGTAGGTATTCGCAACGAAGGTGTATCCGCAGTAGGCGTACAGTACCCCCATGCACGCGCACGCAAGCCGAGGGAGCTGAAACTGCGTAGAGGCAAACCAAGTGCCGATCAAAGCAATAGCCGCCAGCTTTGCCGCAATCACCAGCACCGCCGCTTCGGCGACCATACCCTCTCCAAACACCAAAAACAGCGGGCTAAACGGGCTTAAAATGAAATAGGCAAGCGAGCCAAACACATCCGCCCCACCAGCAATCGCATACGAGAAAAACAGCGAGCTACGCCCCTTTAATACGTCGAAGAGATGTTCGATAAACGGACAGATCTGCGAAGAAAGGTCATACGAGGCAACCGTATACACGCCAAACGGATACACGCGCCTTAAAACGAGCATAAACAGATACAGCCCTAAAACCAGCCCGCAGGACAGCAAATACGGATAGAATTTTTGCAAAGCCCCTTTCACGTTATTCAGTTTTGCCCTCTTCGCATTTTCCATACCTTGATTATACCCCTTTCCTACCCACCTTGTCAAGCAGCGGACAGAAACGCGCATAAAAAAAGCAGAGCAAAACGCTCTGCTTTTTCTATATGGCTTATTCAATCGTTATTCTGGTTGCACGTCAGCTGCAATTTGGTCAGCCGCAGGGGGCGTGATTACCACTGCCGTCGTCGAGAATTCCGCAACCGTCAGCGTGAAGTCGATATCCGCATTGCCTACGCCCGTCTGCACGATAACAGACGTACCTGCATTTTCAACCGATTCGCTAATCGCAATATTCAGGTTGATGCCTGCGCCAAAGTTGAACGCCGTCAACGCCGTACCCTTATCGTTGAACTGCAAGCCGCCCGTGAACGCGATTTCTTCCACAGAGTCGATGGGAAGTTCGGGCAAAATCAGGTTCATATCCGCCATCTTCATCGTCTTCATTGCAACCAACGTTTCCACGAACGACGTCCAAGCCGATTCGGGTTGAACCTCGTCACCCTCTTCCGTCGTTGTAGTTTCGGGCTGCTGGCTTGCCATAAAGCTGTCAAACAGCTGCTGCACCGTCATGGTAGCGAATTCTTGCGTTTTCAAATCTGCGATCTGCAATTCCTTAATCGCTGCAATCTCGTCTGCGGGCACTTGCATTTTTTCCATCAGCTTTGCTGCAAAGTCAGAATTCACCAGCGCATCCTTCAATTGCTGCAAGGTCATGCCGAGCTGTTCTTCCGCAAACGCATCCAAAATGTCGATCATATCGGCAACCGTCTTTTCACCGCTTCTTGCGATTTCGTCCACGATCGTTGCGTAAGAGATAGGCATACCGAGCTTTGCAGCCGTCTCGTCAATGAACGCACCAACCGTTTTCGTGGTTTCGTCGATACCGTTAATATACTCTACCCAGCCTTCTACGTCATCGGTGATATCCAAGCTGGCGTTTACCGCGCCGTTCGTAATCTGCCCAGCCTCTAACATTGCGTAAAGGTTGCTGACCAGCGCCTGATTTACCGAGGTCTGCATTTGGACAAATTCGTTCGCATTGAACAGATATTCGATGTCCGCCCAAGGCATACCCAGCATCTGCGACGCAAGCGTTTCAATATTCAAGCTGACGCCCATGTCCGCTTTTTCCCAAAGCTCCGTCGTTGCGTTTTCAGTAGCGATATAATCTCTGGTATACGCGTATTGACCTACCACGATTGCCTCAAAGACCATCGTCTGCTGTTCTTCGCCTTCCCCTTGCTGCATTTCCGCTTTCATCTGCACGGAGTACGTGCCCTCTGCATCTTGGCTGAGCACCAACTCGAAATCGCCCGCCATTTTTTCAACGGTGGTCTTCGTTTCGTCAAAGGTTTCGCCGTCTGCGCCGAAATATCTGCCCGTTGCCGTCACATCTACGGACGCGGTAATTTTCAAGCTCTTGGTTTCTTCCAAGGTCTTGTTCAGCGTATCCGCGTAGTTTGTTGCCAACTGCGTATTGGTAAGCGGTTCTTCGGGCGGGTTATCGTTGCCGCCGTCACAAGCCGCTATCGAGCCGACCATCGTCGCTGCCATCAGCATACTTGCCACTTTTTTCCATATTTTCATTGTTATGTTCTCCTCTTTTATTTTTTTCGCATTGCCTATGTAGGCAAAACTGCGTTGCGCACGGTTTTCCCCGTCTTTAGAAAAAGTATATCACCTCACAATCCATTTGTCAATACCTTTTACAAAAATAATTCTATTATTGCTATTCAATCCTTGTTATTGTATGCAAAAAGCGGGGCAAGTTGCCACGCTTTTTGTTTCGGATTTCAATTGAATTATTTACCTTGGATATATTCGTCGATGGCTTCCGCCGCCACTTTGCCTGCGCCCATCGCCTTGATAACGGTTGCCGCGCCCGTTGCCGCGTCGCCGCCGCAATACACGCCCTCAATCGAGGTTTTGCCCACCTCGTCCACCGCAATTTCACCGCGGCGCAAGGTTTCTAAGCCGGGGGTGGTCGCCTTCAACAACGGATTGGGTGAAGTGCCCAGCGACATAATCACGCAATCGACGGGAATGACGAATTCGCTGCCCGCCACCGCCTTGGGGGAGCGTCTGCCGCTTTCGTCCGGCTCGCCAAGCTCCATACGAATACACTCAATGCCGTCCACCCAGCCGTAGTTGGGGCTGCGCGGGTCGGTTTCCGCCGTCGGCAAAATTTTCGTGGGGTTGGTGAGAAGGTCGAAAATGATTCCCTCTTCCTTGGCGTGCTCGATCTCTTCCTTTCTTGCGGGCAATTCTTCCTCGCCTCTACGATAGATGATGTGCACCTCTGCGCCCAAGCGTTTTGCCGTACGCGCCGCGTCCATTGCAACGTTGCCGCCGCCCACCACCGCTACGCATTTACCGCGCTGAATGGGGGTGTGGCTGCCTACCATGTACGCCTTCATGAGGTTAGAACGGGTCAAAAATTCGTTTGCAGAATACACGCCCTTCAAGCTTTCGCCAGGGATATTCATAAACTTCGGCAAGCCCGCGCCCGAGCCGATAAACACCGCCTCGAAACCGTATTCGGTTTTCAGCTCTTCAATCGTGATCACCCTGCCGATGACCATATTCGTTTCGATCTTTACGCCCAGCGCTTTGAGGTTATCCACCTCTTTTTGCACGATCGCCTTGGGCAGACGGAATTCAGGAATCCCATATACAAGCACGCCGCCTGCAACGTGCAGCGCCTCGAACACTGTCACCTCATAGCCCATTCTGGCAAGATCGCCGGCGCAGGTCAAGCCCGCAGGGCCCGAGCCAACCACCGCCACCTTGTGCCCGTTAGAGGGCGCAGGAACAGGCTTTTCCGTCGCGTGCTCGTTGTGCCAATCGGCAACGAAACGCTCCAATCTACCGATGGAAACGGACTGGCAGCCCGCTTTGATGCCGCGGGTGCACTTGCCCTCGCATTGCGTTTCCTGGGGGCAGACCCTGCCGCAGACCGCAGGCAAGGCGGAATCCTTAGCGATGATCTGGTACGCCTCTTCAAATTCCCCTTCCGCTACCTTTGCGATAAATGCGGGGATGTCGATGTTGACGGGGCATGCCGCCACGCAGGGGCGGTTTTTACAGCCGATGCAACGCTTTGCCTCGTCCATTGCCATTTCGGGGGTATAGCCCAAAGCAACCTCGTTAAAGTTGCCGTTTCTAACCTGAGGATCTTGGGTGGGCATCGGGTTTGTCAGAGGGGACATATTGAATTTTGCCATCTCATTCCACCTCCTTTTTAAAAAGATTGCACGCTTCTTCTCTTTCGCGAGTTTCAAAATCGGAATAGGTTCTTGCGCGGCTCATCGCCTCGTCAAAGTCAATTTCGTGGCCGTCGAATTCAGGGCCGTCTACGCAGGCGAATTTCATCTGTCCGCCCACCGTCAAACGGCAGCCGCCGCACATACCCGTACCGTCGATCATGATCGGGTTCATGCTGGCAATCGTTTTTACGCCGTAAGGCTTGGTCGCCGCGCACACGAATTTCATCATAATCAGCGGCCCGATGGTGATCACTTCGTCAAAGCGCTCGCCCGCGGAAAGCATTTCGTTCAAGGGCACGCACACGTTCCCCTGTCTGCCGTACGAACCGTCGTCCGTCATCATATGGAAGGTGGAAGAACAAGCCTTAAACTCCTCCTCCAAGATCACGAGGTCTTTGCTTCTAAACCCGATGATCGAGGTCACCTCGCAGCCAGCCGCCGCCAGAGCCTTTGCCACAGGCAAAGCAATCGCGCAGCCAACGCCGCCGCCGACCACGCAGACCTTTTTCAGCCCCTCGATATGGGTAGGTCTGCCCAAAGGCCCTACAAAGTCGGGAATAAAATCCCCCTCGTTTTTCGCATTCAGCCGCTGCGTGCCGCCGCCCACGATCTGGAAGATGATGGACACCGTGCCCGCCTCTCTGTCATAATCCGCCACCGTAAGGGGGATACGTTCGCCGTCCTCGTCTACGCGAAGAATGATAAACTGCCCAGGCTGCGCTTTTTTCGCAACGAACGGAGCGTAAATATCCATCTTCGTGACGGTGGGGTTCAAGCTGACTTTCCGCACGATCTTATACATATCGCATATTCTCCTTGCTACAATTATTTTCGTCTTTGTCGGTAATTTGTTTCACAAATCGCCATTTTTGATTATATCCTTTTTTTTTGTAATTGTCAAGGGGCAAACCGCGCAAGTCGGCAATTCCTTTGAAAAAAATTTATTTTTTTACAAAACACCCCTTTTTTTACTTGCTTTTCAAGAAACCAAAGAGTATAATTGTTCACGAATTTAAGAATTAAGAAGGTATTTTTTATGGAAATGTTATTACCTTTAGCAATCGCGCTGTTGGGCGGCTTGCTGCTCTCTCGTCTGGTGAAGTTGTTAAACCTGCCTGCCGTTACGGCGTATTTAGTCGCAGGGATTATAATCGGTCCTTTCCTTTTAGGAAAACTGGGCGCGGCGTGGAATGTCCCCCTTGGCTTTACCTCGGAGGATCACGTGGAATCCTTCGACCTGTTCGGCAAGGTTGCCCTCGGCTTTATCGCCTTTTCTATCGGCAACGAGTTCCGCCTGCCGCAGCTGAAAAAAATCGGCAAACAAGCAACCATCGTCGGCATTTTGCAGGCGGTCATCACCACGCTGATGGTAGACGCGGCGCTGATCGGCTTGCACTTTATCATTCCCAAGCAGTTCCCTATCGAGGCGGCAATCATCCTGGGCGCAATTGCCTCGGCTACCGCGCCTGCGGCAACCCTGATGGTCGTAAAACAGTACAAGGCGAAGGGTCCTACCACCGATATGTTGCTGCCCGTCGTCGCTTTGGACGACGCCGTTGGGCTTATCCTGTTTGCAATCTCCTTTGGTGTAGCCAAAGCGCTCGGCTCTTCCAGCCCCGATTTGATTTCTATTTTGGTCGACCCGTTGGTGGAAATCGTCGCATCCGTCGGCTTGGGCGCTGCGATGGGCTATCTGTTTAGTTTTTGTGAACGGTTCTTCCATTCCCGTTCGAAACGTTTGGCGGTGTCCGTGGCGTTCGTGCTGTTTGCGATCGCGCTGTCCACCTTGGAATTCAAAATCGGTCCCGTACATCTGCACTTCTCTTCCCTGCTCGTATGCATGATGCTGGGGACAATCTTCTGTAATATCTGCGATTTTTCGGAAGAGCTGATGGACCGTCTGGACAGATGGACCGCACCCCTTTTCATCATCTTCTTCGTTTTAAGCGGCGCAGAGTTGGATCTTAACGTCTTTACCAATCTTATCATCGTCTTAATCGGCGTGGTATATCTCATCTTCCGTTCGGCAGGGAAATACACGGGCGCGCTGCTCTCTTCCAAGTGGGCAAAATGCGACGACAACATTGTAAAATACCTCGGTATCACGCTGCTGCCGCAGGCAGGGGTTGCGCTTGGCATGGCGGATATGGTCAAGGATTACGCAGGCTTTGCAGGCACGAATATCGCCACCATTGTCATGAGTATCACGCTGTTTGCGGTGCTTGTATACGAGCTGGTCGGCCCTGCGCTCACCAAGATGGCGTTGACAAAAGCAGGGGATATCAACCCCGAGGGCAAAACCAGCGCTCGACACGAGCATGCCAAAAAAATGGCGGCGCAAAAGCAGGAAAATTAAACTTTTCATAGGGCAGGTACGTTTGCACGGCTTGCCCTATCTTTTTAAAGAGGCTTTATGGACGTATTACAAACACAACAAAAAATCGAACAGCTTGCCCTTTTAGAGGGCGCGTGCCTTTGCGGAGAGTGTGATTTGGGCTATGCCCCGATCGACAAACTGCCCCACCTGCATTACGCCTTTTCTATCGCCGTAAAGCTTTCCGACGCGGTGCTCTCCACCATTGAGAACGCCCCTTCCTTCGCCTATTTTCAGCATTATCGGACGGCGAATACTCTGCTTGACCAAATCGCCTTTAAAATGGCAAACGAAATCGAGCGCGCAGGCTTTCAAGCCTTTCCCATCGCCGCCAGCCAAAGCCTCGGCAAAAGCCACCCCTACGAGGGGGTGCTGCCCCATAAGACGGCGGCGGTAAAAGCAGGACTTGGCTTTGTGGGAAAAAGCGGGCTTTTCTTAACCCAAAAATACGGCAGCAAGGTGCGTCTTGCCACCGTGATTACGGACATGCCCCTTACCTCTACGCGAAAAATCATTGAAAACGGCTGCGGAGAATGTACGGCGTGTATGCGCGCTTGCCCCGCAGGCGCCATCTTTGGCGAGCTGCCCAAAACGAACGGCGAACGGAACTTCGACCCCGAAAAATGTTCGAGGTATATGAAAGAGCATTTTCAGGACGTTGGCAGAGGCAGCGTGTGCGGCGTCTGTATTAAAATCTGCCCCAAAAATCGCTTAAATCGGTAAAAAAAACGTAATTTTTGCCACTTTTTTGCCTCTTTTTGCCTCTTTTTTGCACGATTTTGCAAACAAAAAGAGCAAGTATGTTGCCTACATACTTGCTCTTTTTAATACCCTCTTTCGCTTAAATCCTGACACACACCCAGATAAAAGGCGTAAATCTTTTCCTTTTCCGCCTTGTTCGCCATAAAGTCCACAATCTCGGAATGGGAAAGGGAATGCTGCGTGCAATGCCCGCGATATTCGGCAAACTTACTGGATTCCACCGACACCATGCCGTCCGAATGATCGTTTTCATAATGCCTTGAAAATTTCAAGGGGATCCCCATCACGAAATCATGCCTGCTTTTTTCCAGCACGGTGGAATAGCTTTGCATAAAGATATCGTCCTCGATATTATGCCCGCCCAAAAGGTCCTCGTCCGAGGCGGAAAGCTGCTTGCAGACGGTCAAAGCATCCGGATGCTTATCCCCAAAGAGGTGATACCAAAAATCCAAGATTTTTGCTAAGGAATTACGAATCCACTTTGGCATTTCATACAGCTTGGTGGCAATCTGCGAACCCTTGTGCGGCGTGCACAAAAACGTGACGGACGCCACCTGCTTCTGCATACCGAGGCTGTCGATCATATACCTCGTATCCAAGCCCCCCTTAGAATGGGCGATGACGTTCACCTTTTCCACCCCCTCGGCGGCAAGGATCTCTTCCACCTGCGCCTTCAGCTGCGCGGCGTTGTTTTCGATGCTACCAAAGCCGTCCGTCGTCGAGGTATAGACAGAATACCCGTTTTGACGTAAAATTTTTTCAATCCGCCCAAACGCCTTAAAAAATTTATAATCCTTTAAAGCAATCCCATGGGCAAGAATAATGGGATATTTCGTTGCCATAACGCCTCCCCCTAACTTGCGTTAATAGGTCAGCACCCGTATCACGCCGTCAATGGATTGCAGCTTTTTCACCAGCGCCGCATCGGGCGTAGAGGAAATTTCCACAATCGTGTACGCAACCTGCCCCTTAGAACTGTTGGCAAGGTTGTCAATGTTGATCCCTACGGCAGAAAAAGCCGAAGTGATCTGCGCCAGCATGTTCGGTACGTTTTTATGCAACACGCATGCGCGCGCAAACGAAGTGTGCGGCAGCGAAACCGCAGGGAAATTAACGCTGTTGACAATGTTTCCGCAGGCAAGATATTCATGCAGCTGTTTTGCCGCCATCACCGCGCAATGATCTTCCGATTCGTACGTCGAAGCCCCCAAATGCGGAATGGAAATCACACCATCCGCACCCACCAAATCGTTGGTGGGGAAGTCGGTCACGTATTTTCCCACTCTGCCCGATTTTAGCGCCGCCTTGATATCCTCGGCATCCACCAACTCTGCCCGCGCAAGATTTAAGATTTTCACACCCTTTTTCATTTGCGAAATCGTTTTTTCCGAAATCATGCCCTTGGTTTTTTCCGTGGCGGGCACGTGCAGCGTGATATAATCACTCTTTTTGAAAATTTCTTCGTAGCCACTCGCCTGCTTGACGGAGGGCGCCAAGCTCCACGCCGCCTTTGCCGTGATGTACGGATCGTAGCCGATGACGTTCATACCAAGCGCGGTCGCCGCGTTGGCAACGCTGCCGCCGATCGCCCCAAGCCCGATCACACCCAAGGTCTTGCCCGACAGCTCGCAGCCGACGAAAGCGCCCTTGCCCGCCTCTACGGCTTTGGCAACGTCCGCCTCGCCCTGCAAGGAATTTGCCCAATTGATCCCCCCGACGATATCACGGGACGCCAAAATCAAGGCGCAGATCACCAGCTCTTTTACGCCGTTGGCGTTCGCCCCGGGGGTGTTGAATACCACGATCCCCTCTTCGGTGCAACGATCAACGGGAATGTTATTCACGCCCGCGCCGCTGCGCGCGATCGCTTTCAAAGTGGCGGGGAAAGCCACGTCGTGCAGCTTTGCCGAACGTAAAACCACCCCGTCAGCGCCGTCAATGGTGTCCACCAACTCATACTTCTTTTCCAAAACGTCCACGCCTACGGACGCAATTTTATTGTATAACGCAATCTTCTTCATATCCTATTCTCATTCCTTCTTTGGATTTTTCGCTGCAAATTCTTTCATGAAAGCCACCAGCTTTTCCACGCCCTCGTACGGCATCGCGTTGTAAATCGAGGCGCGCATACCGCCCACCGAACGGTGTCCTTTCAAATTGATCAGCCCCTCCTGCTCCGCCGCCTTGACAAACGCCTTATCCAAGGCGTCATCCCCGGTTAAAAAGGTGACGTTCATCATCGAACGGCTGGCTTTTTCCACGGGCGCAATATAGTAGCTTTGGCTGTCTAAATACTCGTACAAAAGGGCTGCCTTGCGCTGATTTTTTTCTTTCATCGCAGACATGCCACCCTGTTTTTCCAGCCAATCGCACACCAAGCCCAAAATATAGATGCAATAGCAAGGCGGGGTATTATACATCGAATCGCTGTCCGCCATCACCTTGTAATTGAGCATAGTCGGCGTATCTTGACGGGCGTTGCCCAAAAGGTCCTCGCGCACGATCACCACGGTCAAGCCCGCGGGCGCAATATTCTTCTGCGCCCCTGCATAGATCAGACCAAACTTTTCAACGTCGATCGGTTCGCTGGCGATACACGAGGAAAAATCGGCAACCAGCGGCACGTCCCCCGTGTCGGGAATATACGGAAAGCGGGTACCATAAATGGTGTTGTTAAAACAAATGTGTACAAAGTCCGCGTCCGCGCGGAACGCCTCTTTCTCTACCCTCGGCACGTACGAAAAGCCAGCGTCCTTCGAAGAGGCTACCGCGTAAGCGTCGCCATATTTTTTCCCTTCCTCGTACGCCTTGGAAGAAAACTGCCCCGAAAGGATATAATCGGCTTTTTTGCTGCCGTTCATCAGGTTCAGCGGCACGGCGGCAAACTGCGTAGACGCCCCGCCCTGCAAAAACAGCACCTTGTAATTTTCAGGGATCGACAGCAGCGCGCGCAGCTTTCTTTCCGCCCCCTTTATGATTGCATCATACACGGGGGAACGATGGCTCATCTCCAAAACGGAAGTGCCGCTGCCCTTATAATCGAGCATCTCGCTCGCCGCAATCTCCAAAACCTCTTGCGGCAGCATCGAAGGTCCTGCCGAAAAATTATACACTCTACCCATAATTCTCTCCTTTTTTTCTATCTATATTGGGTTATTTTTTTAATTCCAAAGTACGCCGATACGCGGCGTCTACCGCAGAGGCTGCCACCTCATGCAAGCTCCCTTTTTCCAGCGCCGCCACCCCTTCCAGAGTCGTTCCCCCAGGGGAGCACACCCTGTTTTTCAGGTCGATAGGATCGCCGTATTTTTGCAGCATTTTACCTGCGCCGATCATCGTTTGCGCCGCCAGAGCAATCGCCGTTTCCCTATCCACGCCCAGCCGCTGCGCCCCTTCGGCAAGTCCGTTTGCGAACAGATAATAATAGGCGGGGCCGCACCCTGACAGCGAGCCCGCTGCGTCAATCAGGCTTTCCTCCAGCTTGAAAAACTTGCCAGCACCCACCATGCGGTATAAAAACTGCTTTTCTTTCATCGCAGGCACGCCGCCGCAGGCGTACAAAATAACCCCCTCGCCAAGCAGGCATGGGGTGTTTGGCATAATGCGAATGACGGGATATTCCCCGCCTGCAAACGCTTGCACCGCCGCAATGGATACCCCCGCCGCCATGCTGACCAGCACGGGCGCGGGGTTTTTACTAAGCGCAGGGCGGATCTGGTGTAAGACCTCGCAGATGTTCTGCGGTTTTACCCCCAGCACGATAAATTCGGCGTTTTCGGCAATATCCTCCGCGCTGGTTTGTACGCAGCCAAGCTCTGCGGCAAGTACCGCCGCTTTTTCCGCCGTCCGATTGCATACGGCAATCTGTTCGCCCAGCCCTACGCAAGCCGCGCGCGCCAACGCGCCGCCCATATTTCCACAGCCGATAAATCCTATTGTATACATACCTGCCCCCTTGTTTTTGGGTGAATCACGCGATTTTCACGCAAGTGCGTCGATCCGTTTAACGGATTTGTCCGTTGCCGTATACGACGTATTTATACGAAGTCAATTCCTCCAGCCCCATCGGACCGCGGGCGTGCAGCTTTTGGGTGGAAATTCCAATTTCGCAACCCTTGCCAAATTCCCCTCCGTCGGTAAACCGAGTGGATGCGTTTACGTACACCGCCGCGCTATCCACCGCCGCCACAAACCGCGCCGCATTTTCCTTGGAAGAAGTAATAATCCCCTCGCTGTGCCCCGTCGAGTGCGCCGCGATATGTTCAATCGCCTCGTCCACGTCCTTCACGATACGCACCGCCAAAATATAATCCAAAAATTCGGTGTCAAAATCTTCTTCCCCTGCGGGGGTCCCGTCAATGATTGCCGTCGCGCGCGGACAAAGCCGCAATTCTACCGGCTCTTTCCCCTGCGCCTTTCTGCCGTCGACCAGCTGTTGCTTTAACTTGGGTAAAAAGCCTTCGGCAAGCTGCGCATGCACCAAGCAAACCTCTTCGGCGTTGCACACTGAGGGTCGGGAGGTCTTTGCATTCTCGATCACCGACAGCGCCATTTCCATATCGGCGCTTTCGTCCACGAAGAGGTGACAAATCCCCGTGCCCGTCTGGATACAGGGCACTTTTGCGTTTTCCACACAGCTTTTAATCAGCCCTGCGCCGCCACGCGGAATCAATACGTCCACGTAGCCCACCGCTGTCATCAAAGCGGTAGCACTGTTTCTGGAAAGGTCGCTGGGCATATTGACGGCGTCCTCAGACAGACCCGCTTTACGCAAAGCGCCTTTGACGATTTCCACAATCTTACTGCTGGTTCGATACGCCGACGAGCCGCCGCGCAGCACGCAGGCATTTCCGCTTTTGATACAAAGCGCCGCCGCATCCGCGGTGACGTTGGGGCGGCTTTCGTAAATGATCCCCACCACACCCAAAGGCACGGCAACTTTTTCAATCTGCAAGCCGTTGGGGCGTTCTACCCTTTCCAAGCTTTTTCCCAACGGATCGGGCAAAGCAGCCACCTCACGCACGCCGTTTGCCATACCTTGAATACGGCTCTTGGTCAAGCGCAACCGATCGAGCATCACTTCCCCGACCGTTCCACTTGCCGCCGATATATCCAAGGCGTTTTCCGCCAAGATTCCCTCAGCGTTTTCTTCCAGCCCCTTTGCCAGCCATTCTAAAGCAACCAGACGCTGCTCATGCGAAGAAACCGCAAGCCCCCGCGCCGCTTGTTTGGTACGTTTTAACATCTCTTTCATCGTTTTGCCTCAAACCGTGTACCGACGTTTTCGCCGCTGAGAATCCGATACAATACGGTGGGGTCTTGCCCGTCCGCAATCACCGTGGAAACGCCCGCCTGCATACAGATTTCCGCCGCGCGCAGCTTGGTACGCATACCGCCCGTCCCCAAGGAAGAGCCCTCGCCACCGCCAAGCGCCATAATCTCGGGGGTCAGTTGCTGCACTTTTTCAATGCGCTTCGCGCCCGCAATCTTGTGGGGATCCGCCGTATACAATCCGTCGATATCGGATAGAATGATCAGCGTTTCCGCGCCCACGTTCGCCGCAACCAACGCCGACAGCGTATCGTTATCCCCCACCTTGATTTCGTCAGTGGCAATGGTATCGTTTTCGTTGATAATGGGAATCGCGCCCAGCTCTAACAGCCGCTGGATCGTGTTCTTGAAATTTTCCAAGCGGTCTTCGTGCGAAAAGTCCGCCCCCGTCAAAAGCAGCTGCGCCACCGTATGCCCAAATTCGGAAAACATCCGATCGTAGGTATACATCAGCTCGCACTGCCCCACCGCGGCAGCCGCCTGCTTGGTGGGAATATCCGTCGGACGGGCTGAAAGCGCCAGCTTACCCACCCCCATGCCGATCGCGCCTGAGGACACCAAAACGATTTCGTGCCCGCCGTTTTTCAGGTCGCTGAGCGTTTCACAAAGCGCCTTTACACGCCGTATATTCAGTTTTCCCGTCGAATGCGCCAGCGTGGACGTTCCGACCTTCACCACAAATTTCATACTTTCCCTTGATTGCTTACAACAGCACCACCGAACGTTCGGCGGCAATTTTTCGCGTTTCCTCATCCCAAAGGGATACCTGCACCTCGCCGATGTGCGCCTTGCCCAGCAACAGCATAGACAGCCGCGATTGCCCGATACCGCCCCCCATTGTCAACGGCAGCTCGCCCGCAAGCAGCGCCTTATGAAAGGGAAGCTGCGCACGCGCTTCCAGCCCCGCCGCACAAAGCTGTGAACGCATCGACTGTTCGTCCACGCGAATCCCCATCGAGGAAATTTCCATCGCGCAGGACAGGGGCTCGTGCCAAAAGAGAATGTCGCAATTCAGCGCCCAATCGTCGTAGTCAGGGGCGCGATGATCGTGCGGCTTGCCTGATTTTAATTTTTCGCCGATACCCAAGATACACGCCGTTTTATGCTCTTTTACAAACCGCTGTTCCCGTTCCTTTGCCGATAAATCGGGGTATGCGTCCTCCAAATCCTGCGAAGTGATGAACGCAACCTCCCTGCAAAGCTCTACGTCCAGCTGCGGGAAACGGCATTTCAATACGTCCAGCGTATCGCAGATTGCCAAAACGATGGCTTTTACCACCGTCTTTAAGTGGGTCAGGTTGCGGGTTTCGCGGGAAATGACCTTTTCCCAATCCCATTGATCGACGTACACAGAATGCAGGTTGTCCATCTCTTCATCGCGGCGGATTGCGTTCATGTCCGTGTACAAGCCCTCTCCCGTGGGAAAACCGTATTCCTTGAGCGCCATACGCTTCCATTTCGCCAAGGAGTGCACCACCACGGCGTCCTTGCCCGTTTCCTTTACGTCAAAGCGAACGGGGCGTTCCACACCGCTAAGGTCGTCGTTTAAGCCCGTATTCGGGTCAACGAATAAGGGGGCGGACACACGTTTAAGGTTCAACGCTAAGCACAGCTTTTCCTCAAACGTACGCTTTAACAGCCCGATTGCCGTCTGCGTTTCATACAAGCTAAGCGCCGATGTATAGTTGTTAGGGATATAGATTTTGCTCACAATTTCTTTCCTCTTTCGCTGATAATCAGTTCCGGTTGCTTTGCGCTGACGCGTACGCCCGCCGCAACGCTCTCGGTTAAAAAGCAGTTGCCGCCGATCACCGCGCCTTTGCCGATCACCGTTTCACCCCCCAAAATGGACGCCCCCGAATAAATCGTCACGTCGTCCTCAACGGTGGGATGCCGTTTTTTGCCCGCCAGGCTCTGCCCCTTTCTAGGCGATAACGCGCCCAACGTCACGTTTTGATAAATCTTCACTCGATTTCCGATCACCGTCGTTTCGCCGATGACTACACCCGTGCCGTGGTCGATGAAGAAATATTCCCCGATTGTCGCCCCGTAACGCATGTCGATCCCCGTTTTGCCGTGCGCGTACTCCGTGATCATTCGCGGAATCACCGGCACCCCCATAGCGTGCAGCTGGTGCGCCACCCGATAGAGGGTGATTGCGTAAAACCCTGGATAGGAAAAGACGATTTCTTCCTTGCTTTTTGCCGCAGGGTCGCCTGCAAAGGTTGCCTCTAAATCGGTAAACAGCATATCGCGCACCTTAGGCAAAGCGGCAATAAACGCACGCGCCGTAGTCTCTGCTTTGTCCGCAGGCTCGCCCGCGAACAGATACGCCCGTTCCATCTGTTTTTTGATGCGGAAATAAATATTCGTCAAGGTGGATTCGGCGAAATGTTCCAAATCGTCGCGCGCCTCCTCCGCCGCAAAAAAGGCGGGGAAGAACAGCTTTCGCACCTCTTTTAATGCCAAAATCACCTCTGCCCGATCGGGTAAGGTAGCCCCCTTTTCCACCCCTGAGGTCAGGTTGGTACGATAAGATTGTAGCATTCCTTTTACCACGTCTTTTACGTCTGCCATCACTTTTCCTCCAAACCCCTTTCTCCCTCGAAAAGTGGCGTAGACAAATACCTGCCCCCACCGTCTGGGAAGATAATCACGATTTGTTTGCCAGCATTTTCCTTTCTTTGCGCCAACCTTACGCCCGCGCAAAGCGCCGCGCCCGACGAAACCCCAACGAACAAACCGTCCGTTTTTGCCACGGCTCTGGCAAAGCCGTACGCGTCGGCGTCCTCTACGCACACCGTTTCGTCTAAGACCGAAGGCTCCAGCGTCTTGGGTAAAAATCCCGCGCCGATCCCCTCGATTTTATGCGTTCCTCTTTTTCCTTGCGTTAGAAAGGGCGAGCCCGCAGGTTCGACCCCCACCACCTGAAAACGAGGGTTTTTCTCTTTTAAGTATTTGCCCGCGCCGCTGATCGTACCGCCGCTGCCGATTCCTGCCACCAAAAGCTCCGCCGTGGGCAGATCGCGGTAAATTTCCACGCCCGTCGTTTCATAATGCGCCAAAGCGTTGAACGGGTTGGAAAACTGATCGGGATAATAGGCGTTTCTTTCCTTTTGCAAGGCTTGGGCTTTTTGCACCGCTGCCGCCATACCGCCCGCGCCGTCCGTCAGCACCACTTCTGCGCCGTAGGCTTTCATCAGCTTTTTGCGCTCTTCGCTTGCCGTATCGGGCATCACCGCTATAAAGGAATAGCCTTTCAGCGCACAGACAAATGCAAGCCCGATCCCCGTATTGCCAGAGGTCGCCTCCACAACGGCGCTCCCTTTTTGCAAAAGCCCCGCCTTTTCCGCGCCCTCGATCATGTACAGCGCCGCCCGATCCTTCACCGAGCCTGCGGGATTGTACGATTCCAGCTTTGCATACAGCTCTGCTTGCAAGCCGTAGGCGCGTTCAATCCCACCAAGTCGCACCGTCGGGGTGTTCCCTATGCAATTTAAAGAGGTGGAATGTACCATTTGCGTACTCCTATCGTATGTGGATTGCAGGTGTTTTTGTGCCGATTTTCATCGAAAAAATTACAGCTTTTGCAGGGTTTCCATAACGTAATCGCCGAATTGATCGCAGGTTGCGCCCGTTTCTCTGCCCGTGATCACGTATTTCTTTTCCTCAAACGAGCAAATATCCAGCGCCCGTTCCAGCTGATCTGCCCGCGCCTGCAAGCCGATGTGAGAAAGGAGCATCACGCACGCCCTAAGCATCGAGCAAGGATCGGCAAACTGCGCCCTGCCCTCGCGCACCATTCTGGGCGCGCTGCCGTGGATCGCCT
>JAZURU010000180.1:0-2946 GCA_045606365.1 Candidatus Scatosoma sp.
TGGCGGCAAGCGCCCCCACCACCTTGCGGCTGCGGCTGAGCTTTTCGTTGCGCCCATCGAAGATCTGCCCTTCCTCGTCCTCGCGGCAGAAAGCGCGAATCACCCTTGCGCCCGTCAAATTTTCTCGGGTAGAGAGAGTGACGGCGTCTAGATCCTGTTGCGATTTTTTATACAGCGGCATGCACCCCAACATCACCGAAAATACCACCAGCGCCAATACCCCCACCGTCAAAAGGAAGGTAAACACCGAGCCCGGATCGACAATCCAAGCCGTGATCACCGCGCCAAAGACGATAAACGGCGAACGCAAAAAGAGGCGCAGGGCAAGGTTGACCCCCGATTGAAAGCGGTCTACGTCCCCTGTGATACGGGTCAGCATGGTGGACGCCCCTAACCGATCAAAATCCTTATAGCTGAGCGATTGCAGCTTTTTAAACAGCTCGCTGCGGAGCTTGGCGGAAACCCCCGTAGCCGTGCGCGCCGCAAAGTATTGTGCGATCACCGCAAATATACAGCCCAACAAGCCGAACCCCGCCAAAAGTAAGCTCATTCTGACGATGTACCCAACGTCTGCATTCACGTAGCCCGCGCCCTCGACGTACGTGCCCAAACCGCGGTCGACAATCAGCCCCACGACAATGGGCACAAGCAGCTCGAAGGTCGCCTCCAACAGCTTGAAAAGCGGCCCTAATAGGCTGTGCCAAATATACGGTTTAAAATAGCGAAAAAGTCTTTTCATATACCTTTCTTTTGCGGTTTGAAACGGTTAAAACGAGCGAACCGCCCGCGGGCGTTCGCTCGTTATAGTTTAGATAAACTGCTGGTAAAGCTCCTTATATTCCTCAATTTCCATCAGCCGAGCCCCATCCTCCGTCGAGGAAAGGCGTTCGTTTGCGCGGTAGATTCTACAGGCATTGATAAACTTGTTGGTGAACACGCCAAATACAATAAACCCCACCAAGGCAACACAACCCGCAATGATCGTGGGCAGGATAAAGCTATCGTCCTTGACCGTAAAATTTTTTAAGCCGAACACGACGGTCAACACCAACGCCACCAAAAACGGCAGGGCAGAAATTGCAAACGCGACAGCGCTTTTCGTCCGCCTGGGCTTTAAGATTTCGCGGCGGCGCGCCTGCGCCTCCTCCACCTCTTGGCGAAGCGGCTCTTCCTCCTGACAAAGCTCTTCATAGCGGCTGCGGAATTTATCCTTAAACTGCGCCTTGATCTGATCAGTCGCCTCGCACCCAAGGTCAAATTCCAAATTTTCATATCCAGATTCCACGTATTCGTCCATCAGCGCGTCGGGGTTTTCAAAATCCTCCGTCTTTGCCCGCCAATAGCCCACCGAAGCCGCCGTAGCGACGTCGTCCAGCAACAGCGCCTTTTCGAATTTCAATTCCGCCGAACGAAAGCTGCCCTCGGCAAGCAAAGCCTCGCCTTCTGCCACCAAGCGTTCGTATTCTGCGCGCTTTGCCTCCGCCTCCTCCTGCTTTTTTTTACGCAGCGCCATTGCCTCTTCTGGGGAAAGCCCCACCAAATCCTCGTCGTCCTCGGTAAATTCAGGCAGCTCGAAAGCGTATTCTTCCACCCCTTCCGTTTCTTCCGTTTCTACCGTTTCGTCCTCTGCCAGCTCGTCCACCACGTCCGTGCTGCCATCCCGCGTTTTTCGAATACGGATTTTTCTGCCGATTTCTTCGTCGATAATTCTTTCTTCCATCTTATTTACTCCTCGTTTTGTAATACGAACGGCGAACGCCAAATGCTCTGCTTTTGCGGATCAAGCGTTTTCACCACCGCCGTACGGAATTTCCCTTTGTAGCGGCTTTTTGCATAGCGGCAAAACTCCTCGTTTTCAAACAGCGCCAACACCGCGCTGCCGCTGCCCGTCATCACCGCACCCAAAGGAGCAAACGCCTGTGCCTCCGTAAGCGCCGTCTTTACGTCCATGCAAAGAGTAGCCGCCGGCAAATACAAATCGTTCATCAAGCACCTGCCCAGCGCCTGCGGGTCATTTTCCTGCAGAGCCGCAATCGCCTTTTCCGTCATGCCCTCCGCGACGTCCACCGCGTTTTGTCGGTCGTATTCGCCATAGCACGCCCCCGCCGAAACCCCCGTTTTGGGATAGAGCATCAAAAGATACAGGGGCTGGCTAATCCCCTCGATCGGGGTGAGAATCTCCCCTCTGCCCTGCATCCGCGCATAGCCCCCTTTTAGCATAAACTTTACGTCGCTGCCCAGCTGCTCTGCCAGCGTTTCCAGCTGCTGTTGCGTTGCCGCGCCGTACAGCCTTTGCATGCCGACCAACACCCCCGCAACGTCCGCGGAAGAACCGCCCATGCCTGCGCCGATGGGAATATCCTTATACACCGTAATGTCTGCGCCGTCTACGCCAAATAGCTGGGAATAGCGTTCCGCCGCCGCCAATGCATTGTTCTTTTCGGGGGGAATACTCTCGCTGCCTTGCCCGTGCATGAGAATGGACGAAAGCTTGCCCTTGCGCTTTTTTAGATGGATCGTATCACATACGTCCACGCTAGCCACCAAGGAATCCAGCTGGTGATAGCCGTTTCCCCTGCCGACGATTTCCAACGTTAAATTGACCTTTGCGTAAGCGCGTACCTTCGTAAAGTCCATTCGTCTTTCTCCGTTCGTAAAGCGATTGCATATAAATTTTTGGCGACGAGATGCCTCGCCGCCGAAAAATCTCTTTTTCAATTGTACCATATCTTCCTTAAAAATACAATACTTTCAAGGGATTTTTGCCTTTATTTTTGCAAATTTTCACGCTTCTGACGGTAAATGACAATTCTTTCGTCCCCTTTTAAGGGGAAGGTCAAGCTCGGATTTGCCTCCATCAGCTGTTCGGGGGTGAGCGAAAGCCGCTTTGCCGTCGTCCACAAATCCTCCCCCTCCGAGGTCATATACACGGAAATTGCACAGCTT
>JAZURU010000181.1:0-23278 GCA_045606365.1 Candidatus Scatosoma sp.
ACTTGTTGATGCACGCAATGGGTCCTAACGTTGCAGGGGTTATCGGTTCGGCTATTGCAGCAGGTTTCCTGCTTGCCATTATTTAACGTGAGGTAAAATAATATGGAATTGAATTTTGAAAATAGAAAAGTAATGCTCACGGAAACCATTTTGCGTGATGCGCACCAGTCGCAGGCGGCGACCCGCATGCGCATGGATGAAATGTTGCCCGTTTTAGAACAGCTGGATGATATCGGCTATTATTCGATTGAGGCGTGGGGCGGCGCCACGTTTGACAGCTGCTTGCGTTTCTTAAATGAAGATCCGTGGGAACGGTTGCGTACCTTGAAATCTCATTTAAAAACGCCTATTCAGATGTTGCTGCGTGGTCAAAACCTGCTGGGGTATAGACATTATGCGGATGACGTAGTGGAAAAATTCGTTGCAAAATCGGTAGAAAACGGCGTAGGCGTCGTTCGTGTATTCGACGCTTTGAACGATCCCAGAAACCTCGAGGTTTCTATGCGCGCCATCAAAAAATACGGTGGCGTTTGCGAGGCGACAATCTGCTATACCAGCGCAGAGGTCAACGGCAAAGAAGTGTTTGATAACGACTATTTCATCAAGCTTGCAAAGCAGCTGGAAGAAATGGGAGCGGACAACATCTGCTTGAAAGATATGGCAAACCTGTTGTTGCCCTTAAAGGCGTACGAGCTGGTTAAGGCGCTGCGTGTGGCGTTAAAGCCCGAAACGAAAATTCATGTGCATACACATAACACGACGGGTACGGGCGATATGGTTTATCTTATGTGTATCCTTGCAGGCGCAGACATTGTAGATACGGCATTGTCCCCTTTGGGCAACGGTACTTCACAGCCTGCCACCGAACCCTTGGTGGCAACCTTAAAGGGTACCCCGTACGATACGGGTATCGACATCAACAAGCTTTTGCCCATCGTAAAACACTTTAAAGGGGTTGAAAAGCGCTTAAAGGACGACAAAATCCTTAATGAAAAGTCCAAGGGTATCGACGTCAATACGCTGTTGTATCAAGTTCCTGGCGGCATGCTTTCCAACCTTATCAATCAGCTGGAAAAAGCGGGAAAAGCAGACAAGCTGATGGAATGCTTGGCAGAAGTTCCCAACGTTCGTCGTGATTGCGGTTATCCCCCTCTGGTCACGCCGTCTTCGCAGATTGTCGGTACGCAGGCGGTTATGAATATCGTAATGGGCGAACGCTATAAAATGGTGACGAAAGAAACCAGAGATTTGTTTGCTGGCAAATATGGTACGTTGCCCATGCCATTGAATGAAGAGGTCGCTGAAAAGGTTCTGAAAGGCGCAGAGCGTATTACCTGCCGCCCTGCAGATCTGTTGCAGCCGGAATACGAACAGATCAAAGCAAAGGTTATCGAGCTTGGCTATTATGAAAAGGAAGAAGACGTTCTGTCGTATGCCGTATTTGAACAAGTGGCTGAAAACTTCTTCAAATGGCGCGCGGCGCAAAAGGACGGTGTTGATCGCGATCTGGCAAAAGGAGAGGTTTATCCTGTCTAAACGTTAATAAATCAAATGCAAACGAAAAATACGCAATCGGTTCGCCGATTGCGTATCTTTTACATTTCTAAATCTATGAAAATTTTTCTTGAGTGAAACATTTAATGTGAAACAATGTATATTCATTG
The DNA here is from genome assembly GCA_045606365.1 of Candidatus Scatosoma sp. Classification (GTDB taxonomy): domain Bacteria; phylum Bacillota; class Clostridia; order Christensenellales; family Borkfalkiaceae; genus Scatosoma. The sequence goes on from JAZURU010000181.1 coordinate 1,665, forward strand.
AAGAATACGGGGGAATATTCAAGCAAAAAATCGGGTAAAAATGACATGAGTAAAGTATGTGTAATCGGTGGAGGGGCAGCAGGGCTGATGGCTGCATACGCAGCCGCTAAAAATGGGCATGAAGTCTTTCTAATCGAAAAGAACGAAAAGCTGGGCAAGAAAATTTATATCACGGGAAAGGGAAGATGTAATTTTACCAACGATGTTCCTGCCGACGAATTTTTAACCAACGTTGTGCGTGGTGAAAAATTCTTGCGGGGCGTTGTATATGCGTTTCCCCCTCAAAAGGTGATTGAGTTCTTTGAAAGCTACGGTTTGGCGGTAAAAACAGAACGAGGGAACCGCGTATTTCCCGTGTCCGATCATGCCAGCGACGTGACAAAAACTTTGGAAAAAGCCTGCAAAAGCAGTGGTGTAGAGATAAAATTAAACGAGAAAGTAAGCAAACTTCTCATCAGTACTACGCCTGACATAGGTATTACGACAGGCATACAACCAAAAAGTACGCCTGACATAGGTATTATGCCACGCATAGTAGGTGTACAGACGGATTTTGCCGAGTATCCTTGCGACGTTGCCATCGTGGCAACGGGTGGGCTTTCCTATCCTACCACAGGATCGACGGGGGACGGCTATATTTTCGCTAAGGAGTTAGGGCATAGCGTTTCCGATTTAAAACCTGCGCTTTGCGGCATTAACTTGCAAGGGGCTTTTTTTCAAGAATTACAGGGCTTGGCATTAAAAAACGTTGCTTTGATGGTAAAAAATGGCACCAAAACGGTATACAATGGCTTTGGTGAGATGCTTTTTACGCATTTTGGTATTTCTGGTCCTATTGTTTTAACGCTTTCCTCTCTTATCAATCGCTTGCCATTATCCTCGCTGGTAATGTCTTTGGATTTAAAGCCTGCTTTGGATGAACAAACGCTGGACAAACGCATTTTACGTGATTTCGAGCAAATGAAAAACAAGCAGATTAAAGGCGCTTTAATCGAGCTTTTGCCCTCAAAACTCATTCCACACGTATTAAAGACAGCGAAAATTGCAGAAACCAAGCAGGTAAACGCCGTCACCAAAGAAGAACGCGCCGCGCTACTGTCGGCGATTAAAGCATTTCCGCTGCGGGCAAGATCGCTGCGCGGTTTTGAAGAGGCGATTGTCACCTCTGGCGGGGTTTCTCTGTCGGAAATTCATCCAAAAACCATGGAAAGCAAGTGCGTTAGTGGGTTAAAATTCTGCGGCGAGGTTTTAGACGTAGACGCATTTACGGGCGGATTCAATATGCAGATTGCCTTTTCCACGGGCTATGCGGCAGGGAATACGGTTGAGTAATACGCTTTTGCTTGTAAAATAGTTGACTTTAATCAGATAAATGTTGTATAATTTTATCGTATTTTTACGCAGTTTTATCATGTTGAGGTAGGCAATGAGAATCATACGCGGCGCAACGACGATTGTGCAAGATAGCAAGGAAGAAATTAAATCAGCCGTTTCAGAATTGTTGGACGAGATATTTTCAAAAAACGCCATACAAAAGGCGGAGGTCAGCGGCTTGATTTTTTCGTTGACAACGGATATCCATTCCTTTCATCCGGCAAAAGCTGCAAGAGAGTGCGGCTATGATTTTGCCCCATTATTCGCTTGCGTTGAGCCGGAAATTGTAGGGCAGCTACCGCTTTGTATTCGCGTGATGGTGCTTACCGAACGCAATGCTGCGTCTTTGGCGCAACACGTTTATTTAAAAGGAGCAAAGAAATTGAGAACGGATCTTTCGGATATTTTGAATATTGCTTTGGACGGACCCGCAGGCAGCGGTAAAAGTACGGTTGCAAAGGCTTTGGCGAGCGATTATAACATTCTCTATTTGGATACGGGCGCGATGTATCGTGCTTGTGGTTTAAAGGCGTTGCGTTCTGGGATTTCCCCGCAGGATCGCCTTGCGGTAGAGGAAATGTTGAAAACTCTGGACGTGAAGGTGGAATACATAGACGGGGCGCAGCGTACGATATTAGACGGCGAGGACGTTTCCCTTGCAATCCGAGAAAATACCGTATCCATGGCGGCGTCACACGTTTCTGCTCATCCTGCGGTACGCGCAAAAATGGTGGAACTGCAGCGTGAAATTGCCGCCAAAATGAGCTGTGTGCTCGACGGCAGAGATATTGGTACGGTCGTTTTGCCAAATGCGAAATTCAAGTTTTTCATTACGGCGGATAGCAGGGTGCGCGCGCAGCGCAGGTATGACGAGTTGTTGGCAAGAGGGCAGACCGTCGATTTTGAAAAATTGCACGCAGAGATTGTGCAGCGCGATAAACAGGACAGCGAACGCGCAACCGCACCCTTAAAAGCGGCTGACGATGCCATTTTGGTGGATACTTCGTCGCTTTCGATCGAGGAAGTTGTTGCAAAGATCAAGGGACATATTCAATCAAAGATTTAACTTGGAGAAAGAAAAATGCCGGAAAAGAATACAGCCGAGGGTACGGTAGAAAAGGTTGAAAAGGTAGAAAAAACCAAATCCATGCCCAAGGCTTCCATTTTATTTAAAGTGAATAAAAAAGGCTTGCACGTATCCCCTTGGATGACCTTTTTGCGTACGTGCATCGTGCCGTTGGTGCGTTTGTTTTATCCGTTTAAGTATTTCGGTGATAAAAAGGTGCAAAACGGACCTTGCGTATACGTTTCCAACCATTACCGTATGATCGACCCGATGTACATTTTGCCGACGACAAAAGAAGGAATTCACTTTATCGCGAAAAACGAAAGCGCAAAGATTCCTATCTTCGGTTTTTTCGTCAAAAAGGTTAAAACGATTTGCGTCAGCCGTGACGGCAGCGATGCAAGGGCGATTATGGACGCTTTGAAATGCTTAAAAAATGGGGATAAGATCGCTATATATCCAGAAGGGACGCGCAATAAGACCGATCAGCCGTTTATTCCGTTTAAATCGGGGAGCGCATTGCTTGCCATTCGCGCAAAAGTTCCCGTTGTACCTATGGTCATTTTTAAAAAGGCGGGTTTTTGGCGGAGAAATCATATAATTATCGGTCAGCCGTTCGAGCTCAGCGAATATTACGGCATGAAGCTGACGGAGGATCTGTTGCGCGAGGCAGACGGTAAGATTCTTGCAACCATGCAGCAGCTTTGGCAATCGCATAAGCAGACGCTCGAAGAAAACAAAAGGAAGAAAAATTGATGGAAATTTTGGTGGCGCAAAGCGGCGGTTTTTGCAGCGGCGTAAAAAAAGCGGTGGACACCGCAATGTCGATTTCACCTGAAAAGACGTATATCTACGGCGAGTTAATTCATAACCCCGAAATCGTGGATACGATCTCTGCGCGTGGTATCGTGACGGTGGAGTCTTTGGACGAAGTACCCGACGGCGCAACGCTGATCATTCGTTCCCATGGGGTGCAAAGACGAATCTATGATGCCTGCGAAAAGCGCGGGATTAAGGTTGTCGATTGCACCTGTGAATTTGTACGCCGCACGCAGCGTATCGTCGATAAGGAAAGCGCCGAGGGCAAGACGGTGGTCATCATCGGCGGTAAAACCCATCCAGAGGTCATCGGCTTGCAGGGCTGGTGCAACGGCGAATCCTACGTATTCACCTCAGAGACGGAAGATTTTTCGTGCATTCCAGACAAAAATTGTTGTGTTGTCTCACAAACGACCTTTTCTAAGGAAAAATTTGAAAAAATTATTGAAAACCTTAAAAATTTTAGCCCAAAAACAGTTGATATTTTTAAAACAATTTGTTATACTACTATAAGACGGCAAAACGAAGCAAGCGAGTTATCTTCGCAATGCGATGCAATGATTATCATAGGCGGTTTGAACAGCAGCAATACAAACAAGCTTTACGACATCTGTGCAGCGCGGTGCAAAAACGTAATTCGGTTGGAGAGGGCTGCTGATCTAGACTGTAAAACAATCAAAAGATTAAAAAAGGTAGGTATAGTCACGGGGGCAAGCACTCCGGACTGGCAAACTCAGGAGGTTCTATTTAAAATGGAAAATGAAGCAAAAGCAATGATGGATGAAGTCGTTAAGAACTTGGAAGAGCAGACGAAGTTCAAAAAAGGTGAGCTTGTAAAAGCAACCATCTCGTCGGCGGACGACAGTGGTATCGCGGTACTTCTTCCCCTCGCCAAGAAAGAAATCATTCTTGACAAAGACGAAGTAGACTGCGAGGTTTACAGCAAAGACGATTACAGCGATAAGCTCGGTGAAGAAATCGAACTTATGGTCCTGTCCATCAACCCCGTCAAACTTTCCCAGAAAGCGATTAAGCAGCTGAAGGAAGAGGAAGCGATGTTGGCTGAAATCAAAGAAGGCAAAGAATTCAGCATCGAATGTACCGGCTGCAACAAGGGCGGTTTGACCGGCAATCTCGGTTCTTATGCGGTGTTTGTACCCGCACGCGAAATCCGTTCTGGGTTCGTGAAAGAGCTTGACAAGTACGTAGGCAAAAAACTTCGCTTGAAGTTGATCGAAATCAAAACGGAGAGAAGAAAGGAAATCATCGCTTCTCAACGTGTGATCATCGAAGAAGAACGCGCTGCGAAAGAAGCTGCTAAGGCTGCAAAAGAGGCAGAATTCTTCGCATCCATCAACGTTGACGACGTTGTAGAAGGTAAGGTTGAAAGAGTGACCAACTTCGGCGCATTCGTATCGGTAAACGGTTTCGACTGTCTTGCACACATTTCCGATCTGTCCTGGTCGGGCGTTAAATCCGTCACGGACGTTTTGGAGATCGGCAAAAAGTACCAGTTCAAGGTTTTGAAGATTGACGCTGAAGCTAAGAAAGTTTCCATCGGTTATAAACAACTTCAACCTCAGCCTTGGGATCTCGCTGCTGAAAAGTACGCAGAGGGCGACGTTATCCACGGTAAGGTTGTTAGAATCGTTCCCTTCGGCGCATTTGTAGAAGTGGAAAAAGGCATCGACGGTTTGGTGCACGTTTCTCAGATCTCCCACGAGTTCTTGGAAAATGCAACGACTGCTTTGAACATCGGCGACGAAATCGATGCGAAGATCTTAAAGCTTGATTGCGCTGAAAAGAAGATGACCCTTTCGATCAAGGCGCTCGAACCCAAGCCCGAAAACGTTGAAAGAAAGCCCAGAGCTGCAAAGGCTGAAAACGCAGAAGGCGAAGGCAAAGAAAAGGTTAGAAAACCCAGAGCTCAAAAACCTGCTGATGAAATGACCGAATGGCGCGAAGATGGCGTAGGCGGCGTTTCGATTGCGGATCTTTTGAACCAGAACTCCTGATTGTTTGACAAAAATTGAGAAAAAGACTGCTTTTAAGATTAAAGGCAGTTTTTTTTGGTTTATAAATAGTTAGCAAGTTTTTGAGGTGATAAAATGGAAATTAAAAAAGGTAAGATCAAAATATCCAGCGAGAATATGATGCCGATCATCAAAAAATGGCTGTATTCAGACAAGGATATTTTTTTGCGTGAAATTGTAGCGAATGCGGTGGATGCGATCACGAAATACAAAAAGCTGGTCGATTTAGGCGAAACGTCGGCGTCGGATGAAAAATATTCAGTAAAAGTTTACGTAGATCAGCAAACACGCACGTTGACCGTTGAAGATAACGGCATCGGCATGACGGCGGACGAAGTGGAAAAGTATATCACTCGCATTGCCTTTTCCGGCGCAGAGGACTTCTTGAAAAAATATGAAAATGCTTCGGGCGACGGAATCATCGGACATTTTGGGTTAGGCTTTTATTCCGCATATATGGTTTCGGATATGGTAGAAATTTTCACGAAAAGCTATCGTGACGAGCCTGCCGTTGCATGGAAATCGGACGGAGAATCCACCTATACGCTGACGGAAACGGAAAAAGCGGAGCGTGGCACGAAAATTGTTATGCACATTGCAGAGGGCGAGGATGAGTTTTTGAAAAAGGACGTCATCGAGGGGCTCTTAAAAAAATATTGTTCGTTTATGCCATTCGAGATTTATCTCGATCCTGAAAACGAGGAAACGAAGCCGATCAACGACTGTTCGCCTCTCTATTTAAAAAAGCCGTCCGATTGCACGGATGAGGAATATAAGGCGTTCTACAAGCAGACCTTTAACGATTTCAAAGATCCGCTGTTTTGGATTCATCTGAATATGGAATATCCTTTCCGTTTGAAAGGTATATTGTACTTTCCACAGGTTAAAAAGGATCTTGTGCAGCTGGAAAAGGGGCAGGTTAAACTGTACTGCAACCAAGTGTTTATTGCTGACAATATCAAAGAAATTATCCCGGAATTTTTAATGCTGCTGAACGGTGTCATTGATTGCCCGGATATCCCCTTAAACGTATCAAGAAGCTTTTTACAAAACGATCGGCAGGTGCAAAAGATCACAAAGCACATCACGAAAAAGGTTGCAGACAAACTGACGGAGCTTTATAATACGGAAAAGGAGCGCTATGAACAGTGCTGGGCGGATCTTTCCACGTTTGTGAAGTTTGGTTGCATTCGCGAAGAGGACTTCTATGAAAAGGTAGAAAACGTCTTAATCTTCAAGGATTTAAGCGGAGAATATAAGCCTTTAAAGGACTACTGTCAAACCTCGGACGAGAGCAAGGAGGGGGCAGAAAAAACGTCTATCTACTATGTTTCTGATGAGGTGCAGCAAGCGCAATACATCGCTATGTTCAAGGATGCTGGTGTCAACGCTATCATGGCAGATACGATGATTGATACGCATTTCTTGCAGTTTTTGGAATATAAACAGCCGCAAAAATGGCATTTTGTACGCATTGACGCCGATCTTGATCATGCGTTGATGGGGGGTGAAACCAAAGCCGAAGAGCAGGAAGAATTGATCCAGCTTTTTAAAGAGCATTTACCCAATAAAGATATCCAGGTACGCGTTGAACAGCTGAAAAGCGGTAAATTACCTGCGGTGATCACGGTGGACGAATTTATGCGTAGAATGGGGGATATGCAGGCGGCGTACGGTATGGAAGGCTTTGATCCAACCAAGAACGCAACGCTTGTGCTCAACCTTACGAACCCCGTTATTTCTAGCGTTTTAACTCAACCGAAAGAAAAACAAGCCTTGATCGTACACCAAATCTATTATCTTGCAATGCTTTCTTACAAAAAGTTAAGCCCCGAGGAGCTGGCAGACTTTGTGGAAAAGAGTACAAAGCTTTTATATGATTTCAGCAAATAAGGGTTTTTACAGGCAACAGCTATCAAACCGACGAAGAATTTCGTCGGTTTTTTCTTTTTACGTTCTAAACGGACAAGCGTATGAATATAGTAAAACAAATGCTGGAATTTCTTCCCGAACAATTTTACAATGCCATACAGAGATTGAATCAAACGTATCTGTATGAAATACGTATGCGTGCCAATCGGCCGACAATGCTCCGATTTGCAGGGAAATACGTTTACTTGACCGATTACGGCATATCGGAAAGGAGGGAAGAGGCGCTAATCGCCACGTATTCCGACATTGAGGAAACGGTGTTGGCTGCCAGCAAGTATTCCGTTTATTCCGTGGAGGAGCAGCTAAAACAAGGCTTTTTAACGGCGGAAGCGGGGGAGCGCTTGGGGATCGCAGGTCGCTTTGTGTTTGTGGACGGAAAGCCACTAACGGTGCGGGATTATTCTTCGCTGTGCATTCGCGTACCGCACGACGTTGTAGGATGCAGTGACGCGCTTTACAAACGTTGCTTATCAAGTGGTATGAAAAATCTTTTGATCGTATCACCGCCTGGACAAGGAAAAACAACGATTTTACGGGATTTGAGCAGAAATATCTGTGAAAAATTGGGTTATAACGTGTTAATTTGCGATGAGCGTGGCGAAATTGCAAGCGGAAAAATCGGTGATACGGCAGATGTGTTTGCATTTGCGGATAAAAAATCGGCGTTAGAAATCGGGGTGCGTGTAATGCGGCCCGACGTGATTATAACGGACGAGTTATCTCTTGCAGATTTACCGTCGGTAGAAAGAGCAAAAAATTGCGGTGTTAGGCTGATTGCCTCATTTCACGCTGAAAAATACGAAGAGATTCCCGCTGCTTTGCAGGAGGCTTTTGACGTAATTGCGGTATTAAACAGAGAAGAAATCGGAAAAATTGACAAGGTATATTTATAGAATATTTTTTCTCTTTTGCGAAGATTTATTCAAAAATGAGGATGGATATGGTTCGTTTTATAGTGGGAATTGCCGTCGTTGTATTTACGACTTTCTGCGGAAGATTTTTGGCGAAAAAGTATACGATACGCAAAGTGTTTTTTCAGGAGGCGGAAAGCTTTAACGAAGGCTTTTTAGAAGAGCTGGGATATACAAAGCGTCCGTTTGAAGAATATTGCTTAAAGCGCGCCTATAAGGGGGAATTTAGCCAGATTCTACATGAGGAGTTAAATCGCAGGGCGAAACGTAAATCAACCCTTTCGCTGGATGGATATTCTTTTTTAAATGCGGAGGAACGCGCCTTTTTTTCGGAATATTTTTGCGCCTTTGGGCGCGGGGACGCACAGTCGCAAAAAAGCTACTTTTTGCAGGCAAAAAATCGGTTGCAAAGCTTAAAAATAAAGGCGGAGGAAGAATGTAAGAGGAATGTGGAGCTCTTTACAAAAATGGGTTTTTTGTTGGGGCTTGCCCTTTTAATTATCATAATTTGATATGGATATTTCAATTTTATTTAAAATCGCAGCAATCGGTTTAATTGTTACGGTGATTTGCCAAATATTAAAAAAATCCGATCGAGATGATATAGCGATGCTGGTCAGCATTATAGGTATCGTCATTGTTTTGGGCGTTGTAGTGGGAATGGTGGGCGATCTCTTTAAGAACATCGGAACGATTTTCGGCATATAGTAGGTGAAATGTGGTTGATTTAATCAAAATTATCGGCGCAGCATTTTTGACCGCAGTTTGCGGCGCTATTTTAAAAACATCAAAGCCAGAGCTTTCGTTTGCGGTGACCGTCACCGGCGTCATTGTTATACTTTTATTCATTTTGGATATGCTGAAAGGTTCGATGGGCGTACTCTCTGAAATTGCCACTATGACGGGGCTGGAAAACGGAGTGGTTAAAATTTTACTCAAAATCGTAGGGGTTGGTTATCTAACGGAATTTAGCGCTGGCGTTTTGAATGATTTTAACGCAGGCTCTGTGGCGGACAAGGTGGTGCTTGGTGGGAAATTGACGGTAATCGTTTTATCCATGCCGATTATCAGCGGGCTTTTAACGCTGTTTAAGCAGTTTCTTTCGCTATTATGAAAGCGTGTAGACGTTGTTGGGTCATACTATTTTTTGCGTTTTTTTGCCTATTTTTTTTGCCGAGTGATTGCATTAAGTGCAATGCCGAATCCACAGATTATCATGATAAGCTGCAAGAAAACGTTTTACAGCAGCTGGATCAGCTGGATTTAGAAGCGTTGGAAAAATACTTGGAAAGTATAGAGGGCGCAGGCGGTAAAAGCTTAAAAGAACGTTTGATGGAATACGTCAACGGCGGCGGGCTGGGTTATGATAGCTTTCTAAACGAAATTGTTGACGTCGTTTTTGCGGGTGTGAAAAGGCTGTTGCCGTCCTTTGCGTCGATTGCCGCTGTGGCGTTGCTTTGTGGAATTTTAAACTCGCTGCAAAGCCATTACCTAGGGCAAAGTACGGCAAAAGTCGTCTTTTTTATCGCCTATTTAGGCACTTTAATACCCATTTTAGGGATTTTGACCGAGGTGATTGCCACAACAAAAACGTCCGTTTCCTCTATGCAACAACAAATGCAAATTGTGTTTCCGATAATGTTAACGTTGATTGCCGCCAGCGGTGGCAGCGTCAGCGCTGCAATTTTTCGTCCGTCGGTAGCATTCTTATGCAATACGCTTGTGGGGCTAATCGATAAAATCGTTTTACCAATCACGGTTGCAATCATCGTGTTTTCGATGGCGAGCAAGCTGTTTGGCGAGCTAAAAACCGAGAAATTTTCCGTGTTTTTTAAAAGTATTAACAAATGGATCATCGGGATCGGTGTTTCGGTATTCGGGGTGTTTTTTACCCTGCAAGGTTTGACAGCTGCGTCCTATGACGGAATTGTAAAGCGTGCGGCTAAATATGCGATTGGCACAGGCGTACCGATCGTTGGCGGATTTTTGTCGGGAGGATTTGACTTGGCGATTGCAGGCAGCGTTCTGATTAAAAACGCGCTTGGAAATTTTAGCCTATTCCTTCTGGTGGGCGTCTTATTCGAGCCGTTGTCCATTTTGATCGCCACAAACCTTTTGCTCCGTCTTACGGCAGCGGTTTCACAGCCCTTTGGGGATAGCAAGGTTGCAACCTTTTTGGAAGAAACCGCCGATAATTTACATTTTTGTACGGCGAGCCTATTATTTACCGCATTTTTATATTTTGTGGCAATCTTATTGTTGGTATGTTCGTCGGGGATGTTTATATGAGTGAATATCTGCTTAGCGTAATGGGAATCGTGCTATTTTCGTCTATATTGCTGGCGATTGTGCCGATGGGGAAAACTGGGGAGCTTATCAAAGGGATTGCCAGAATGGCATGCGTTGTGGCAATACTTTCCCCCGTCGTGCATTTTTTTGTCGGCGGAGAGAAGATAGAGGGTATTTTTGGCGAAAGTGGAATACAAACGGAAACGGCATTCATACAGTATTGCAGTGAAGAAAGGATTGACGATGCTGAAAATTGCTTGCTTGAAGATTTGAAGCAGACGTATGCAAACGTCAATGACGTAAAGATTGAATGGCAACGTGAAACCGTTCGTTATTGGGGATATGAGGGGGAAGAAATCAAAATTACGCAAGTCATTGTATTTTTGGGCGAAACGGTGGATAAAACGGTATCAACAGAAATAGAAAGCTACCTATTACGCGAATATGGCTGCGAAGGAAAGGTTGTGGGCAATGTGGAAATCGTCGAATAAAAAACACGTTAAAAAGGCGTTGGAAATATTGTTATTTATCGGGCTGGCGCTTGCGCTTTGCCTCGCGGTGTGGCAGGTCTTTTTAAAAGAGGACAAGAACGTCCAAAGCCTTGGAAATACAGAAGAGGAAAGGCTGGTTGCCATCTTGGAACAGATGGACGGCGTCGGCGATGCGGAAGTGATGATCGGCGTTTCGGAAAACGGAAATAAAAGCGTTGTTATCGTTTGTGACGGCGCAGATCGCCTTTCCGTGATCATGGACGTCCGCGAAGCGGCGGCAACGGCTCTTGGTATCGAAGAAAAATTTGTAAAAATCTATTTAAAAAATAACGGATAAGGAGAATTATTATGGCAAACAAAAAGACAATTATCGGTATGGCAGCGCTGGTAGGTGTTTTGGCTGTGACGTCGGTGTGCAATTTTGTGCTGGCGCAATCGGACGCTGAGGTAAACGCAGACGGAAACATGACGAGCTCGAACTACTTTGAAACCTATCGTGCAGAACGTACGGCAACCAGAAGTGAAGAGCTGATCCAGCTGGACAGCGTGATCGCTCTTTACGAGGAAGGGGAAACAAAGTACGAGGAAGCCACGCAGATGAAAATGGACATTGTTGAGGCAATGGAGCAGGAACTTGTTATTGAAAATATGGTTCGTTCACTCGGTTTTTCTGACGCGGTGGTATCCGTTTCCGTAGAATCGGACAACGTAAACGTATTTATCAACGCCTCTGAACTCAATTACGACACTGCGCTTTCCATCTATACAATGTTGAAAAATGAAACGGGGATCGTTGCAGGAAACGTAATAATTATGCCCGTTTATGCGGAAAGCTGAAAAAAAAATACGCTAAAACAGTAGAAATATTCAAAAAAGTGTGCTATAATGGAAATGTGCATGGGTAAACCCTTAGGGTTTACGGCATCAAGTTTCTTGTAAGGAGTGTTTTTGAATGTCTACGTTTAAACCGAATGCAGAAGAAAAACAAAACGGAAAGGTTGTATATAACGCAGGTATCGTAAAGGGGATCGTCGCATTGGCGGTTGCAGAGGTAGAGGGCACGTTGCCATTGCCGAACAAAAAGAATGGCATCACTCTGTTTTTGGAAAAGGAAGGCATCTACGCGGATATTTCCGTGGTTGTAGAATACGGCTATAACGTTCCAGAGCTTGCTTACCGCATTCAACAATCAGTCAAGCAGAGCGTTGAAAATATGACCAGATATAAGGTAGCAAAAGTAGACGTACACATCGAGGACGTAGTTTTTTCCGATTTGAAAGAGCCAGTTCCCGAAGAAGAGGAAAGCGAAGAATAAGCAATGTTAATCCCTTATTCCCTTGAATAGGGGATTTTCGCGTACATATACGCATTTTTGCACAAACGAAATTTGGAGTGGTTTTTAGCCGCTAAGGAGAATGGGGTATGAGAAATTCTGCACGTGAAGCAGCGTTAAACATTATTTTTGCAAAACAGTTCAATGAGGATACAGACGACGCTTTCCGTAAAAAGATTTATAAACAATTTGCGCTGTCGAACGAGGATATTTTATTCGCGGCGGACTTGGTAGATACCGTTTTAGGACATTGGCAGGAGTTGATCGCAGGAATCGAGGACGCATGTCACCATTACCTGGAAAACCGTATCAATCCCACCGATAAGGCAATTTTATTGATTGCAATGGCAGAGATTAAGTATTTCGATGATATTCCGCCCGTTGTTTCCGTTTCCGAGGCGGCAGGGCTTGCACGTAAATACTCTACGGACACCAGCGCCGATTTTGTAAACGGCGTTTTGGCAGGGGTGATCAATCGCTAAAGGATATGAAACTGTTGGACGGAAAAGCGCTTGCGGCGAAAATGCGGGCGGAAATTAAAGAAAAAATTGAAAAGGCGTCTATAAAACCTGGGCTTGCGGTGGTGATCGTGGGGGAAGATCCTGCGTCGAAAATTTACGTCCGCAACAAGATTAAGGCATGCGCTGAGGTCGGTATGCGTTCCTTTTCCTACGAACTGCCCGAAACCGTTTCGCAAAAGCAGTTAGAAGATCTTTTGGACGGTTTGGCAACCTCTTGCGAAGTGCACGGTATCTTGTTGCAGTTGCCGTTGCCCAAGGGATTAAACGCCGAGGCGGCGATGGCAAGAATTCCTACGCAAAAGGACGTGGACGGTTTTTCTGCCGAACATTTGGGCTTGTTGGTTTTAAACGAGCAGCAATACGCCGCCTGTACGCCCAGCGGGGTGATGGAGCTTTTAAAAGAGGCAAACGTGGATTGCAGCGGAAAAAGGGCGGTCGTTTTAGGTAGAAGCGCAACGGTTGGAAAGCCTATGGCGCTCCTTCTGTTAAACGCAAACGCGACGGTCACCGTATGTCAAAGCAAAACACAGGATATTGCCGCTGTTTGCAAGGAGGCAGATATTTTGGTTTCCGCCATTGGAAAACCGAAATTTGTCACAGCGGATATGGTGAAAGAAGGGGCAGTTGTTGTAGACGTTGGCATGAACCGTGATGAAAACGGTAAGCTGTGCGGCGACGTGGATTTTGAAAATGTGGCGTCAAAAGCGTCCTATATCACCCCCGTTCCCGGCGGCGTAGGTCCGATGACGATCACGATGCTGCTGCAAAATACGTGTAAAGCGGCTTGGAAGGAGTAAAAGCTGTGTTCGATTATAAACAAAAATACGCCGAGTACTTAGAGGCGTTTGAAAAGTATCTGCAAAGCTGTGCAGACAATTTTAATACCGAGCCTCCCATTTTGGGGGATGCGATGCGCTATTCCTTGCTTTCTGGCGGGAAGAGGGTTCGCCCCGTCTTGATGTTGGCGACGGCAGAGATGCTGGGCGTACCGCAAGCGGACGTTTTACCGTACGCTGCGGCGCTGGAAATGATCCATACGTACTCTTTAATTCACGACGATTTGCCTGCAATGGACAACGATGATTTTCGTAGAGGAAAACCCTCTTGCCATAAAGCATTTGGCGAGGCATACGCAATTTTGGCGGGCGACGCCTTGTTGAATCAAGCGCTTACCGTCGGCTTTGAATGTGCTTTACAGGGCGAAAAGTACGCTTTGGCGGCAAAGCTCATGAGCGAATTTGCAGGGATGCGCGGCATGATTATCGGTCAAATTGCCGACTTACATTATACTTCAAGCGGTGTTCCCGTAAGCGAAGAACAGCTTAGATATATCCAAGAAAATAAAACGGGCAAGCTGTTGTTGTTGCCGCTTTTGATTCCGTCAATCTTGGCGGACAATCGCTATTATATCCGTTTAGAGCAGTTTGGAAAAGAGTTGGGACGTCTGTTCCAGATCACCGACGATATTTTGGACGTCGTTGGGGCTTTTGACGAAATTGGAAAATCGGTGGGAAAGGACGAATCCGCCGACAAGCTGACCTGTGTAAAGCTGTACGGGTTGCAGGGCGCAAAATTGCGTGCGGACGAATGTTTGGCTCGCTGTCGTGCGATTCTGGAAGGCATTGATTTACCTACCGAATTTTTAGAAGAACTTACTTTGTACGTACGGGAACGTAATTCGTAATCCAAGATGAGAGCAGATAAGTATTTTGCAGATCAATTTGGTTCTCGCACCAAGGCGGCAGAGGCGATTGAAAAAGGCTGGGTGCTTGTCAACGGCAAAACCGTACGCCCCAAAGACGAGGTCAACGAGCAGGACGTGATCACCTTTGTGGAGGCGGGCGATCGCTTTGTTTCAAACGGCGGTTATAAGCTAGCGAGGGCGTTTGAACGCTTTTCGATCGGAGCGCAGGGGCTTACCTTTGCGGATATCGGCGCGTCTACGGGCGGCTTTACCGACTGCCTCTTGCAAAACGGGGCAGCCGCCGTCTATGCGGTGGACGTAGGGGAATCGCAGCTGGCGGACAAGCTCGCAGACGATCCTCGCGTGGTTGTAATGGACCGAACGAACGCACGGTATTTAACAAAATCCGATTTTGCTGCAAGGATAGACGGCGTCGTCACTGACGTAAGCTTTATTTCCCTACGATTGATTTTTCCCGCTATCTCGGAAATCTTAGACGAAAACGGTTATGCTGTCACGCTGATCAAGCCACAATTTGAATGTGAAAACAAAAACATTGGAAAAAGTGGAATTGTTCGCCCGTCGGCTCATGTCGAAATTGTGGAAAAAGTGGTGCGCTACGCCACAGAGAACGGCTTATATTTGTACGACATAGTCAACGCGCCCGTCAGAAAGGGCAAAAACGTAGAATACGTTGCCTTATGGAAAAAGCTGCCAGGAGGCATGAAATTATACGAAATTACGGCGAAGATCAAGGAATTGGCAAGGCTGTATTCCTTGGACCAGCTGCAATAAAGGAGAAACTATGAGGATCGGTCTGATCGGCAAAATTGCAAAAATCGGCAACGATTCGGTATTGCATGACTTAGCGGTGGCTTTGGAAAAAGAAGGGCACTCGGTGCAGCAGTTTTCCACCCATAAGCATATCCAAGACGTCGAGCTTGTCATCGTCTTAGGCGGCGACGGAGCAATCTTGCATGCGGCAACGGTGGCAGCCCCGCAAAATATTGCTTTGATCGGCGTCAATTACGGGAATCTTGGCTTTTTGACCGAGCTTGAAAAGCAGGACGTTTTTCAGGTGGTCGAGCTTGTTCGCCTGTATGCAAATGGAGGATGCAAGATTTTAGATCGCAGCCTCTTGCAGGTTAATGTAGACAACGATACCTATTATGCGTTGAATGAAGTGACGATCCAGCGCGACTATGCCTCGGGCTTTTCTGAAAATCCGCAGATTTTGAAGTTGCAAGTGGCTGCAGAAAACGGTACGGTGTCCATTTCGGGGGACGGAGCGTTGTTGACAACGCCAACGGGCTCTACGGCATATTCCCTTTCGGCGGGCGGCGCAATCATTGCGCCTGAAGTTCCCGTATTTATGTTAACGCCGATTTGCGCGTTTACGATGGGCGCAAGGCCAATGGTCTTTTCTGACCGAGAGGTCTTTACTTTTACCGTTGAAAAGGGGCGGGCGCTTCTCTTGGTGGATGGTAAGGCGGTGGCAACATTATCGCCAAAGGATAGCGTACGCGTTCAAAAAGCGCCGTTTACCGCAAAGTTTCCCACGCAGCACGAAAAGAACTTTTTTAACAAAATCAGAAACAAATTAAACGGATGATAGGGTGGAGTTATGTTAAGAACGGCAAGACACGCAAAAATTTTAGAAATTATTGCCCATAAGGAGATTGAAACGCAGGAAGAGCTGTGCGCAGAGCTGAACAGCCAGAATTTTAAAGTGGCGCAGGCGACCATTTCCCGCGATATCAAGGATCTGCATTTGTTCAAGGTAGCGGGCGTACAAAAAAAGTATCGCTATGCGCATATTCACGAATCGGCAGGGGAAATTTCCCCGAAGATGAAAAGCCTATTTGGCGATTGCGTTCTCAGTATTCGCTCTGCGATGAATATCGTTGTCATCAAAACGCTTGCAGGGAATGGGAACAACGCCGGTACGGTGATTGATAAGCTGGATTATCCCGAAATTATCGGTTCGGTAGCGGGGGACGATACTGTGTTTGCCGTATGCGAAAACGCTGAAAACGCGTTGCTTGTGGTGGAAAAGATCAACGATTTTTTGAACAATTAACAAGGTTTTTTTATGTTATCACAACTGACGATTAAAAACGTTGCCTTGATCGAAAGCGCAACCATATCCTTTTGTGAGGGATTGAACGTCCTTTCCGGCGAAACGGGCGCAGGAAAATCGGTCATTTTAGATTCGGTGAACTTTGTGCTGGGCGCAAAAGCGGACAGAACGATGATTCGCCACGGGGAAAGCGAATGCTTTGTAAAGGCAGAATTTTCCTTGTCGGAAACTTCTCGCGCGGTGGCACTTTTGCGGGAAATGGACATTGATTCGGATGGGGAAATTATTATTTCTCGTCGATTTTCCGATTCGGGCAAAAGCACCGTAAAAATTAACGGAAACACCGTAACGGCGGCAATGCTGCGTACGGTCACCGATTGCTTGGTGGACGTTCACGGACAGAGCGAGCATTTCTTTTTGTTAAAGGAAAGCAATCAATTAAAAACGTTAGATAGCGCAATCGGAGCTGCGATTGTTGAAGAAAAAGCAAACTTAGCGGCGATGCTTGCGGAAAGAAAGTCTATTGACGAACAGATTGCTAAGCTTGGCGGCGACGAGCAAGAACGCGGTAGGCGTTTGGATATGCTTGCTTTTCAGATCCATGAAATTGAAAACGCTGGCTTGAAAGAGGGCGAAGAGGAAGAGCTGATCGCCAAACGAAATAAGATTAACAACCTTGAGAAAATTATTAACGCTTTGCGCGAGGCTACGAATGCCTTGGGGGCTGAGGGTAGCGCCTTGGATGGGATTCGATACGCAAGAAGGAGCATTTCTTCGATTTCCAAGCTGGACGAGGCGTACGAGGCGGTGTATGAACGTTTAGAAACTCTCTTTTCTGAGGCAGAGGACCTTTCCGAAACCTTGATCGGCTTTGCCGACGACTTATATTTCGATGAAAATGAGGCGCAGGAAACGGAAGAACGGTTGGATCTGATTCGTTCCTTAAAGAAGAAATATGGGCGAGATAAAGGGGAAATAGACGCTTATTTGGATACGATCCGCGTGGAATACGAGCTGTTGAGCGATTGCGAGGGGCAATATGCCAAGCTTACCGAAAATCGGCAGCGCTTAAATCGAAACATCTATCAAGCCTGTCGCGCGATTACGGAGATACGCAAACGCTTTGGCGAATCCTTCTGCAAGGACGTGACGGCAGAATTACACACCTTAAACATTGCCAGCGCGCGCTTTGAAATCGAGTTTGGCGATTATACCGCAGAGGACGTAGAGAGGGCGGATAAAAACGGTTTAGACCGTGTATGCTTTCTCTTTTCTGCCAACGCAGGCGAGCCTTTAAAACCGCTTGGAAAAATCATCAGCGGTGGCGAAATGAGCCGATTTATGCTGGCTTTGAAAACCCGCTTGTCCTCGGTGAACGAAATCTGCACCTATCTCTTTGACGAAATCGACGCTGGCATCAGCGGCAAAACAGCAAAGGTGGTGGGCGAAAAGTTTGCAAAAATTGCAAAAAGCACGCAGATTATTGCAGTTTCGCACTTGGCGCAGATTGCCTCAATGAGCGATCGGGAATTTTTGATTGAAAAGCAGGAGCAGGACGGAAAGACGTTAACTACCGTGCGTGCGCTTTCGGAAACTGAAAAGATTTCCGAGCTTGTACGTTTGTTAGGAGGCGAGGAAAACGATGATTTCGCCTTTAAACATGCGGAAGAGCTGCAAAAACAAGCAACCGCCTACAAAAATAGCTTATAATTTCATTGTATAATTCACACTCAATTTACGCAAAATGCCTGAAAAGGGAGGATTTTGATGCGTAAGTTGGGTGTTTTTTTGTTGGGAATTTTTCTGTCTGTCGGTGTGGCAAGCGGTGCCCGTTCTTCGGTATCGCTCGCAAGCGCTGACAGTACGGAATGTGCAGAGGTCTATGTCGGCGGTATGCCTGCGGGCTTTACGCTTTCGATGGGTGGAGCGCAAGTATTGGGGTTTTGTGACGTTTTAACGGATAGCGGCAAGCGTTCGCCCGCGTCTGAGGCGGGAATACGCGCCGGCGATCTGATTGTGGCTGCTAACGGCATCAAGATAGAAACCATCGCTGAATTGAACGAAATTTTAGCCAAAAACGGTGAAAGAGTATTGAAATGTCGTCTTTTGCGGGGGGAGGAAGAGCTGGAAATTCCCGTTTCCCCTGCAAAGGATAAGGGAAGCGAGCGATATAAAATCGGTGTTTTAATCCGCGATGGCGTTTCAGGTATTGGAACAGTCACTTATATAGATAAAGAAAAAGGACGATTTGGCGCGTTGGGACACGCAGTTGTCGGCGCGCAGGACAAAAGATTGTCTTTGGCAGATGAGCAAGTATATGCGTGCAGTATCGTAGGTGTTTCCAAGGGATTGCGGGGCAAGGCAGGTGAACTAAGAGGCATGTTTTTGGCGGAAAAAAGCCTTGGAAAAGCGGAAAAATTATGCACCTGCGGCATTTATGGAAAACTCAGCGGAAGCTTTGATACGAAAGGATTAAAACGGGTAAGGGCAACCGTCGATCATGTAAAACCGGGGAAAGCAAGCATATTCTCTACCATTTCCGGGGAAGAGCCCAAGGAATATTCCATTGAAATCGTAAAAGTGGATCTTGGCCAGAAAGAAAATAAAAACTACGTTATCAAAATCACCGACCAAACCCTGATTGAAGAAACCGGTGGAATCGTGCAAGGTATGAGTGGCAGCCCGATTTTACAAAACGGAACGCTGGTTGGGGCAATTACGCACGTTTTTGTCAACGATCCTACACGAGGATATGGGATCGCTATTGATCAAATGCTTGATCAATAGTATGTCAGATATAATAATTATGTTAGACATAATAATAGGAGGGGAGTATGAGAAATAAAAGTATGGAATTTATCACCACGGCACTTGCCGTAGGCGTAGCATTAAGCGCTGTGGCAGGATATGGCATTCATAAAAAGAGTAGAAAGGGCAACGATTGCCGTTTAGCGCGGGCAGAGTATGTACAAGAATATCTCGATGAAAATTTTGTCGACGATATTGCCGCTTATACGTCTGCAAAAGAAAGCACAAGCAATAAAAATGGGCTGTTTCCCTCTGCAAAAGCGGCATACGTTGCGGAAAAAGAAAGCGGCATCGCCGTTTTTGAAAAGGAGAGCACCAAGCATTTGCCGATTGCCAGCATGTGCAAGATTATGACTTTGCTTTTATCCTTTGAGGCTATTGATAACGGCATTATTACGATGGACGAGGAAATCACCGTGTCTGAAAACGCAGCGTCTATGGGCGGTTCGCAGGTATTTTTGGAGGAAAACGGAAAATATCCTGTGCGCGAGTTGTTAAAAAGCATTGTGGTTTGTTCTGCAAACGACAGCTGCGTTGCAATGGCGGAAAGGATTGCTGGTAGCGATTCCCTTTTCGTGGATAAAATGAACGATCGCGCTAAGGCATTAGGCTGCGAAAATACGCTGTTTGCAAACTGCACGGGCTTGCCCAAAGAGCCGCAATATTCCTGCGCGAAGGACGTTGCAAGCATGCTGAGTGCACTGCTTGAACATTCGGAATATTACGAGTTGGGCAAGATTTGGACGGATACTTTTCAGCATCCAGAAGGGCGCACGACGGAAATTTCCAATACGAATCGCCTCGTACGCTTTTACGAGGGCTGCGACGGTGGCAAAACGGGCTTTACCAACGAGGCGGGATTCTGCCTTGCGGCGACGGCAAAACGGGGCAATATGCGCATTATATCCGTTGTCATTGGTGAACCGGACAGCAAAACAAGGTTCAAAGAGGTTTCTGAAAGCTTTGATTACACGTTTGCCAATTACACGATGCAAACGGTAGTAGATGCGTCCAAGCAATTAGAGGAAAGTGTTTTTGTCAGCGGAGGCAAGGACAAGCGTTTGCCCATTCAACCGCAAAGAAATGGGTTCTTGTTTTTAAAGCGCGGGGAATCGTGTGATTATCAATTACAAACCGAGCTGTTTTCAGGCTTGAAAGCGCCGATTTGCAAAGGGGAAGAAGTGGGAACCATTCACATTTACTACAACGGAATTGAATACGATAACATTCCCTTGATTGCAACGCAAAATATTGAAAAAGCAGGATATTTTGATGCCTTACGTGACGTTGCAAACGCCTGGAATTTTAACGGAAAATAAAATTTTAATTCTGCTTCTATTTACTTCAAATCGCCTAGAATTGCAAAAAAATTGCACTTTTAGGCGGTTTTTTTAAAAATTCACCCCTGCAACCTTGCCTTTTTTTGAAATATCTGATACAATATTAAAGAATTTTAATATTGGCGGTTGACAATATGCATACGAGAGATACGTTAAAAATCAACGAAAAAGGACATTTAGAAATCGGCGGGGCAGATTGCGTAGACCTTGCGGCGCGTTTTGGAACGCCGCTGTACGTTTTCGACGAAGCATATATTCGAAAAATGATGCGCGTTTATAAAAACACTATTGAACGCTGCTATGCAGGCAACGGTCAAGTTTTGTATGCTTCGAAAGCCTTTTCCTGTAAGGCGATCTACCGCATAGCCGACGAGGAAAATATCGGCATTGACGTCGTTTCAGGCGGGGAACTTTTCACCGCGCTGCAGGCAGGCTTTCCTGCGGATAAAATCTATATGCACGGCAATAATAAGCTTGATTATGAAATTGGCGAGGCGTTAGACGCGGGAATCGGTTGCATTGTTGCCGACGCTTATTCCGAGATTGACAAAATTGACGTCGAGGCGAAAAAGCGGAATATAAAACAAACGATTTTGCTGCGTATCAACCCCGGTGTAGAGGCGCACACGCATGCCTTTGTGCAGACCGCCACAACGGATAGCAAATTTGGCTTTTCCATCTCTAACGGCACGCCGCAAAAGGCGACGGAATATGCTTTGTCGAAAGAAAACGTTGTATTAAAGGGCTATCATTGCCATATCGGTTCACAGATTTTTGAAAAGGAATCCTTTGCCCTTGCCGTGGATAAGTGCATGGATTTTGCCGCGCAAATGCGGGAAAGGCTGGGATTTACAGTATCGACGCTCAACCTTGGCGGCGGGTATGGGATCTGGTATTCCGACGAAGACCGTATGCTGCCAGCAGAGGGGTATG
>JAZURU010000182.1:0-2649 GCA_045606365.1 Candidatus Scatosoma sp.
ACTTGTAAATAGGAAACAGTTGTGCATTTCAGCATCAATTCATAAGGCGTCATGGTATACTATATGCGTTGAAAACGTTTTTTGCGAAAGCGGATACTTACGCTGCACCATTTTCCAGAAAAAGCGAAAACAAACTTATAAAAGTTTGAAAACGCTCTTGCAAAGCGTGGATATTTGTGTTATAATGGGTTCGTTATGAAAAAGAGCTATATGCAAGAGGCCATTTTAGAGGCTAGAAAGGGCATTGACAATCAGGAGGGCGGGCCGTTTGGAACGGTGATCGTAAAGGATGGGGAAATCGTAGGCAGAGGGCACAATCAGGTGCTGCTTTTAAAAGATCCGACCTGCCATGGCGAGGTGCAGGCAATCCGTGCGGCGTGTAAAGCGTTGGGTACGCACGATTTATCGGGGTGTGTTTTGTATACGACGGGCGAACCCTGTCCGATGTGTATGGCGGCGTGTATGTGGGCGAACATCGAAAAGGTGTATTTTGGCTGTACAGTGGAGGATAATGCGGACATCGGTTTTCGCGACGAACAATTCTACGCAAGGCTGTATGATAATAAGGACGGCGACAACGGCTTTACCGAATGTCTTGACCGTGACAGCTGTTTGCAGCTTTTTGAGGACTACAAGTCGCAGGGGCATAAAAAATACTAAGGAGAGGCAGAACCATGGCAAAGCTTTATTTTAAGTATGGGGCGATGGGCTCGTCGAAAACGGCGAACGCGCTGATCACCAAGTTCAATTACGAAGAAAGAGGGATGAAGGTATGGCTGATCAAGCCATCGGTGGACGTACGCGACGGCGTAGGCGCGGTGCGTTCGCGTATCGGGCTTTGTGCAGAGGCGGACGTGATTACGCCCGATAAGGATATCTATGAGGAGTATAAAAGCCATTCCGAATGTGACGTGATCATCACTGACGAATGTCAATTTTTTACGCCGCAGCAAATTGATCAGCTGCGTAGAATTGTAGACGAGGTGGACGTTCCTGTGCTTTGTTATGGGCTTAGGACAGACTTTTTGACCCACCTTTTCCCTGGCAGTCGTCGGCTTTTTGAGGTCGCGGATTCGATCACGGAGATCAAGACGATCTGTTCCTGCGGTAAAAAAGCCATCGTCAACGCGCGAATTGACGGCGAGGGTAGGGTGGTCACCGAGGGCGGGCAGATCCTTTTAGGCGGCAACGATTCCTACGTCGCGATGTGTCACACTTGCTGGAAAAACGCCATTAAGAACCGATAAGTTGGGGCAAAAGTCGAGCATCTCAAAGCCGAGAAATTGTCGATTTTACCAACCCAGGTATGCGATGAATGGGAAAATGGTGCGCGAGCACATCTCAAAAAACGAAAGTATATAATCGTTTAATTATAGAAATTAAGGAATAGGTGAAAATATGTGCAAGGATTTCAAGAAATTAAGGGTTGCTGTAATTGGTTGCGGGCGGATTTCGGTGATGCATTTAGGCTCGATTGCAAGGCTTGACGACGTCGAGCTGGTGGCTTGCTGCGATATCCGCAAGGATCGTGCGGAGGCTGCCGCAAATAAGTACGGCGGTAAGGCGTATGCGGACTATATTGAAATGCTGGACAATGAATCGTTAGACGCGGTACATATTTGTTTGCCTCACTATTTGCATTGCGAGGTAGCTTGTTCTGCGTTTGAACGGGGGGTAGCGGTGCTTTCGGAAAAGCCGATGGACGTTTCCTACGAGGCGGCGGAACGCGCTGTGGCGCTTGCCAAGGAAAAGGGCGTTTTGTATGGCGTGATCTTTCAATGTCGGTATAACAACTCTGCTGTGCTTGTGAAAAAAGCGGTGCAAAGTGGACGTCTGGGTAAAATCTTGTCTGCGCGTTCGGTGTTGACGTGGAACCGACCCGAAACCTACTATTCGGGCAGCGATTGGAAGGGCACTTGGGATAAAGAAGGCGGCGGCGTGATCATCGATCAAGCGATTCATACGCTGGACCTTGTAAATTGGATTGTCGATAGCCCGATAGAGAGCTTGTCCTGCACGCTTTCTCGGCGCAGCGGAAAGCGGATTGAGGTCGAGGATAGCGCCGAGGGCTTGGTTGCATATAAGAACGGCGCAAAATATCTGTTCTACTGTTCGAACAATTATGCGGTGGACGAGCCGATTGAAATTCGCCTTTGCTGTGAAAAGGGCAAGGTGATTTTTGGCTACGACGACGCATATATCACGTATGCAGATGGCAGCACGGAGGAGGCGCATCAAGGGGACGTGGCGGATTATGATGGCGGAAAGGATTATTGGGGCTTTCAGCACGTTCGGCAGATTCGTCAATTCTACAACGCATGTTTGGGTAAGGCGGCGCTGGAAATCAGCGGCGAGGAAGCGTTAAAGACGCACAAGCTCATTTGCGAGATTTACAAAAATGGCAGAAAGTTTTTATAAGGCATAGAAAAAGGATTGACTTTTGAAAAATCATTTGTTATAATGTATGCGTTTTCGGCGGTAGATGTTTTTGTCGAAAGCGCAACAAAAACGAGGCGTAGCGCAGCTGGTAGCGCGCAGCGTTCGGGACGCTGAGGTCGTGGGTTCGATCCCCGTCGCCTCGACCAAAAATACGGCATGACCATTGTGTTGTGCCGTATTTTTATTACCGCATAAGCGACGGGGATCGAG